>URNE01000454.1 GCA_900549045.1 uncultured bacterium
AAATTGAAAAAGAGAATCATCTTATGAAAAAGCATACAGAAAATGCGGTGAAGGCCGGGTTGTGGTGTCTGGCCCTGAGTGCGGTGATTACTGCAATTCTCATGCCGTTTTTCCATTTTGGTTTTGACTGGCGTGAACCGCTGCTTTCCGAATTGAACGCCGATGTCACCATCCTCGGATTCTGTGCGGCTCTGGCGTCGCTTCTCTATTTTCTTGTGACGGCGGTTTTAGCCTGTCTCTATCGCGAAACGCCGCCGCAGGAAGATTCCGACTTGCCGAAATGTTCCGTCATTGTTCCGTCATTTAACGAGGGTGAGTACGTTTTGACGACTCTTCGCAGCATAATGAACTCAAATTATCCGTTGGAAAAGCTTGAAATCATAGCCGTCAATGACGGATCAAGTGACGACACCTGGTATTGGATTCAACGCGGCGCCAATGAGTTTCCGGGACGAATCCGGACGTTGAACCTGCTGCGGAACGGCGGCAAGCGGCGCGCTCTTTATGAGGGATTCCAGATTGCATCCGGTGAAATTGCCGTGACGGTCGACAGCGATTCCGCAATTACGGAAAATGCGATCCGCGCGCTTGTGGCTCCGTTCCGGCGCCCGGATGTCGGAGCTGTGGCGGGAAACATCCGCGTAAGCAACTGCGACGAGGGCTTCATTCCCAAGATTATGGAGGCTGCGTTCGGGTTCGGTTTTGAAATGATCCGCTGTGCCCAGAGCTTCATCGGTTCGGTGCTCTGCACGCCGGGCGCACTCAGCGCATATCGCCTTTCCGCCATTCGTCCGCTGCTGGACGAGTGGGTGAATCAGACGTTCATGGGACGTCCTTCGGGGATTGGCGAGGACCGGGCGATTACCAGCATGATTCTGCGCGAACGCTGGCGCGTGGAGTTCCAGAGCTCGGCGCAGGCGTACACGAAAATGCCGCTCACCTACCGCATGCTCTGCAAGATGCTGATCCGCTGGACCCGCAGCGACGTCCGCGAGAATCTGGTGATGCTCGGCGTGGTTCTGCGCCGCTTCGAGCCGTTCAATTATGAACTTGTTTCTTTCCAGCTCGGAATGGTTTTCCTGAGCATGAATCTGCTTCTTCCGCTGTTCTTCATTCCGCTGTGGCTGACATGTCTGGTTGTTTCGCCGCTTCCGTTCGTGTTCTATTCGGCTCTCACCGCGCTGGTCTGGTCGGGGATTCCCGCTGTGATCTGCGTGCGCCGGAACGGCTGGCTGGATGCGGCGTGGGCGTTTGCGTTCGGACTCTACAGTCTGCCCTGCCTGACATGGATTTGCGTCTATTCGCTGCTCACTGTGCGTAATTCGCAATGGATGACGCGCGGAAACGCCGTCCGGAAACACCGCATTTCCGGTTTGCGGCTTGCTGTGCTCCGTTTTTACAGACGCGCGGTCCTGCTGTTCTCGCTCTTATGACGCATTACGAACGGCTTGAAGTCGCGCAGAACTGCGATTTTACGGCTCTGAAGAGGGCGTATTACCGCAAAGTGCGCACCTGCCACCCTGATTTGTTCGGCAATTCTCCGGAGAAGAACGAGGAGTTCAAGCTGCTGGTCGAGGCGTTCAACATACTTTCCGATCCGGAGAAGCGGTATGCGTACAATCTTCAAATCCGGGCGTCGGTCGCAAGCCGTCCGCCGTCAGTTGAAACAATCATGGATTCCGAGTCGGATGATGCGTTGGAGGAGCTGATAGTGGGCAACAAGCCACCGGAGGACGCCACGCTCATGACTTTGTTCCGGGATTTGGAGCGGACGCTTGTTTTTGTGACATGGCGCGAGGCGAGGGGGCTTTATCTGGAGCGGCGTTTCAAGGAGGCTGTCCGGCTTTTTCTGCGGCTGGTTGTGATGGCGCCCGACAACATCCTGTACCGTGTCTATCTTGCGCGTTCGTTTTCCGCTTTGCGCGAATATTCCAAAGCGAAATATCATTACCGCGCCGCGCTGAATGTCGGCGAACGCCGCCGTCCGCCGCAGAACCTCTACACGGTCCGCGATGAATTCGAGCGTGTGAGCCGGAAGAAAAATCCGCTGATCTACCGGATCATAGAGGCGCTTTCCCCGAAAAAGGATGTTCCGCCGGTTTCCGCCGACGAGCAGATGCTGCGCGAGATTTCACGCGCCATGCAGCGGATGATGGACGAACGGGAAGGGGACAGCCGGAGTTCTTCCGGAAAACTTTTAAAATAAAAAGCGGGGATGCACGAGTGTTCGGATCATGCATCCCCGCGAAAAAGAGCACCCGGAACCGGAGCATTTTATCTGCGAAAAAATAATCGCCGTTCTTCCGTTCTCCGGCGGATGCCATAACATTCGTGAATTCTTTCTAAACACTCATCCCCGGAGATGCGGTCGTTCGGATTTCATTTTTTTTTTTTTTATAAATTAAATAGACGCCCGGCGACTTACGGAATTTCTTTCGCCGGTCACCGCGGCAGCCGGAT
>URNE01000455.1 GCA_900549045.1 uncultured bacterium
CCTACATTAAGGAGGAAAAAATGCAGTTTACTCACGAAGTCGAGCAGATGTGCTGTGTCGCGAAGGGTCCGAAGAACCCGCCGGCGCCGATTCCGCAGGAAGGCGGATGGACCCACGTCAAAGAAGTCAACCAGATCTCCGGTCTCACCCACGGTGTGGGCTGGTGCGCGCCGCAGCAGGGCGCATGCAAACTTACGCTGAACGTCAAGGACGGCATCATTCAGGAAGCTCTGGTCGAGACGATCGGCTGCTCCGGCATGACGCACTCCGCGGCTATGGCGGCTGAAATCCTTCCGGGCAAGACGATTCTCGAAGCTCTGAACACGGACCTGGTTTGCGACGCGATCAACACCGCGATGCGCGAGCTCTTCCTCCAGATCGTTTACGGACGCACCCAGACGGCGTTCTCCGAAGGCGGACTTCCGATCGGAGCCGGACTCGAAGACCTCAAGCAGCTCCGTTCCATTACCGGAACGATGTACAGCACCGCAGAAAAGGGCGTTCGCTACCTCGAAATGGCGGAAGGCTATGTCACCGGTCTCGCTCTCGACGACGAAAGCAAGGTCATCGGCTACCAGTTCGTCAACCTCGGCAAGATGATGGAATTCGTCAACAAGTCCACCCCGGAAGATCTGGAAAAGATGAACGTCAAAGACTTCGTCGCGAAGTTCCAGAAGACCTACGGCCGCTTCGCCGACGCCGCCAAAGTCATCAACCCGCGCAAAGCATAAGGAGTCGTTACCATGGCACTGTTTGAAAGCTATGAACGCCGCATCAATCAGATCAACAAATTTCTGAACGACAACGGCATTGCTTCCATCGAGGAAGCGGAAAAGATCTGCAAGGCGAAAGGTCTCGACATCTATCAGCGCGTAAAAGACATCCAGCCGATCTGCTTCGAGAATGCCTGCTGGGCATATCTCGTCGGCGCGGCTGTCGCGATCAAGCGCGGCCAGACCGTCGCTTCCGAAATCGCGAAGACCCTCGGCGAAGGTCTCCAGTCCTTCTGCATCCCCGGCTCCGTCGCGGATGACCGCAAAGTCGGTCTCGGACACGGCAACCTCGCTTCCATGCTTCTCGAAGAGAAGACCAAATGCTTTGCGTTCTGCGCAGGTCACGAGTCCTTCGCGGCCGCGGAAGGCGCGATCGGTCTCGCAAAGTCCGCAAACAAAGTCCGCAAGGAACCGCTCCGCGTTATCCTGAACGGTCTCGGCAAGGACGCCGCGGAAATCATCTCCCGCATCAACGGCTTCACGCATGTTGAAACCAGATTCGACTACAAGACCGGCAAGCTGAACGTCACCAAGGAGAAAGCTTATTCCAAGGGCGAGCGCGCCGCCGTCCGCTGCTATGGCGCCGACGACGTCCGCGAAGGCGTTGCGATCATGTGGAAGGAAGACGTGGATATTGCAATCACCGGCAACTCCACCAACCCGACCCGCTTCCAGCATCCGGTCATGGGAACCTACAAGAAAGAGCGTCTCGAAGCCGGCAAGCCCTTCTTCTCCGTTGCGTCCGGCGGAGGAACGGGACGTACCCTTCACCCGGACAATATGGCTGCCGGCCCGGCCTCTTACGGCATGACCGACACCATGGGCAGAATGCACTCCGACGCTCAGTTCGCCGGATCCTCCTCCGTTCCGGCTCACGTCGAAATGATGGGTCTGATCGGCATGGGCAACAACCCGATGGTCGGCGCTTCCGTCGATGTCGCCGTTGCCGTCGCCCAGGCGATGAAAGCGTAATTCACGCTTCTCATAAAGCATTCAAGCCGTCCGCGCAGTTTTCCGCGCGGACGGCTTTTTTAATTCGTTTTTTGTGTTTGTGTTCAGACGGAAAGATAGCTTGTGATTTTCTCCACGTCGAAGTTGCCGCGGGTATCCTCGCGGACGAAGCATCCGGATTCGATGACGTACATCTTGTCGGCAATGTCTATGGTGAAGCTGAGTACCTGTTCGGAGACCACGATGGCAAGATCTTTCGAGAGCTTGAGGTCGTTGATCTGGCGGGCGAGATCCTTGATGATCGACGGCTGAATGCCTTCTGTCGGCTCATCCAGAATCAGCACGCGCGGCTCGGCGACGAGGGCGCGGGCGATGGTGAGAAGCATCTCGTCGTAGGTCCCAATCGCCGTGTTCAGTCCCTGCGTCGAGTACTCGGGGAAGACGATCAGATCCAGATCAGGATAGCCGGCTTTGGTATTCTTCAAAGCCTTGCAGATCTGGTTGACTTGAACCTGGATGTCTTCCGATCCTTTGACAACCGAACCGGATACTGAACCATTGCCACAAGCAGTTTTGTTTGTTGCCGCCATCCGAACCATCGTCCGGCTTTTTGAGAAGGGTTATAGCAAGGTGCATGCCAAAGGCATTTTTTGAAACGGAAAATTTCTGAAAATCCTGAATTCGAGCGTAATTTTCCCGCTCTTTCTTTTCTG
>URNE01000456.1 GCA_900549045.1 uncultured bacterium
GAAGTTCCGGAGCCGGATTTTCCGTATGAAAACGAACCGACGCCCGGCCGTCCGCAGGAACCGTGCACTTCCGGATTTCCCCGCCGTCCTTCAGGCGCGCGACCAGCGGAACCGCATTCGCGGTCCGGTTCCGAAACTCAACAGCCAGTTCACCTGTCTGACGGAAGCGCGCCCCCGTAACCGCAATCACCTCCTGAGGCTGAAATGCGGAGGCGGTCAAAAAACCTTTCAGATTCTTTCCGGTCAGATAAACCGGCCGTTCATCCAGCAGGAGTTTCGAAACGTTTTCCAGGGGATTTCCGAACAGGTCAAAGACTTTGAGCTCCGCCGGAAGGGAAAGGAAAAATCCGCGGCTGTTCTCCACCGCCCACACAACGGCGGTCTCGCGTCCGTCAGCCGTGCGAAACAGGTAACCGTTCACTCCGGCGGGAAGTTCAAGCCGGCCAAGCGGTTTTGCACCGTGCAGGAAATACACGAACGCATTCTGTGCAGCCGCCGATGCGTTTGGAACCGCCTTCTGACCGAAACGGGTCGGATCCGCGAACATCCGCGCCGAATGTTTTTCAAACAGCTGCCAGACATGCAGAGGCGTTGAAACCCGCACCCCTTCCCCGAAGTCGATCACATAACGGCGCGTCAGATTTTCCGGACGCAGAAACTGCGGATCGGTCCGCCGGTGTTTTTTCGCATCCTCCACGGAATGAATGTAGAAGAGTTCCGAATTCCAGAGTTGTACTTCCGGACGGTATTTCGTGCGTAAAGCGTTTAATTTATCCAGCAGCCGGTCTGCCGGAACCGCCGATGAATCCAGTGCGGCCTGGTACGGATGAAACGAGAAGGCGTCCAGAAACGCAAACGCTCCAATCTTCGCCGCATTCGCCGTGAAAGCGTCCGCTTCCGCGCCGTAGTCCTCCGTTGAACAGATTCCGACAATCCGGCACTGCGGATCCGCCTGTTTTGCCGTGCGGTACGCCGTCTCCAGATAGGAGGAATACTTTGCGGCGGTCATACGCAGATTCGGCTCGTTCATAATCTCGTAATACCTGACCCGCCCGCGCGCATTTTCAACGAATGCGCGAATGTACGCGTTCCAGTCCGCCATGAGCGGAGAGACGGGGATTGCATTTTTCATGCCGTTCAGCGGTTTTTCCCGTTTGCCGTCCCGCGCCATGAACCAGTTCCGAACGGCGACATGACGCGGATTCTTTGAATCCGGATTGATTGAAAAAGCCTCCGTGTCCATGCAGATGTACGGCACGATTTCGCTCTTTGTCACAGCGTCAAGAAAACGGTTCAGCTCTTCGAACTTGAATTTTCCGCGTTCAGGGTTGATCACCCATGAACGTCCAAGTTCATATTCGAACAGCCGGATCATGGAAACGCCCGTTGCATGAAGCATCTCCAGATGTCCGGCGAAATCAATTCCAAGCGCCTGATACGGATTGTGCGCCGTTCCGGCATTCCGGAAAACGCCCGTTTCATTGACGCCAACGCAGAACTCCCGTTCCGGATCGGACTTTCCCCGCGGCAGAGCGTTCAGGACGGCCAGGCGGAACGGAATCGCCTGACCGGAATCCCATTTTGCGCCCAGCTCCACCGCACCGCGATTCAGCAGAGGAAGACGAATCTGCTGCTCAACGGTTTTTCCGCCGCCGAGCTCCACGGCAAGCCGTTTTTCCGTTTTCCAGCCGGTCAGAGCGTTGCGTGCTGTGACGGAAAACGGTATTTCAGCCGCCGACGTTCCGTAATTGACCGCGCGGAACGTCACATTCCGTTCTCCCGCAGTGCACCAGGTTTTCGGCATTTCAACAGCCGCCTCCACCGGAGCGGAAGGACTGTATGGGGAAGCGGAACCGCCGCGCTCCAGCTGTGCAGCATCCGCGAACAGAGTTCCCTCTGAACGGAACTGCACGCGCACAACGACCTCCGAATGACCGGCGGGAATCTTCCGGACAAATTCACAGCGTTTCCACTCTTTCGAAACGGGAACTTTCCGGCTGACGACATGCCAGCGTCCGTCAATCGGGGAAAAGAAGGAAAGCTCCGCCGTCATCGGCACCGAAGCCTTCAGCCAGACCGAAAAAGTGTACATTTCACCTGGCGCAACCGGAACCGCGGGCGAACAGAGAACAACCAGCCCGCCATCGGGGTTCCGCAGTTCCAGCGACGATGCGCCGTGCACGGAGTCTTTGCTGCTCCGCACCCGCAGCGCCTGAAACTTTCCGTTCTCTTTCGGAACTTCGTTCATCACGCCCCACCCGGCGGTTCCGAGTTCAAAGCTGGAATTCGGAAGCAGATTTTCTCCGCTGCAGAGCGCTCCCGCGATTCCGGCCGCCAATGCAAACAGAAACTTCATCTCATTTCACCATTTCCAGTTCAACATTTTTGACCGCAAGAACCCTGATC
>URNE01000457.1 GCA_900549045.1 uncultured bacterium
GGGAGCCCTTCAACTCGAATATCATCCCGACGGCAAACCGTTTTCCTCCGGGAATCTGAAGATTTTCTTCCGGTTCGGCAACCGGACGGTCGCGTGGACTCCCGGC
This sequence comes from uncultured bacterium, assembly GCA_900549045.1. Taxonomy (GTDB): domain Bacteria; phylum Verrucomicrobiota; class Lentisphaeria; order Victivallales; family UBA1829; genus UBA1829. Next base: position 107 of record URNE01000457.1, read on the forward strand.
ATGGCGGACAGCGGAAATCTGAAAGGCGCCTGCACCGAACTCGACATGCTCGACGGCGACGTCCTGCTCGATCTCATGAAGTGGGTCAACGGAACGGATGAAGTCCGCGCAAAGTTCAAACTTGACGACGGTTTTCTCTCCCGCTCCGGCTGGTCGCTCTTCGACGACAGCGAAACTGCCGCAGTTGTGGAACATCCCGTTTTCGGAGAATGGTTTGAACAGCGTTCCGCTTCCGGACGGGTTGATCTCTATTTCTTCGCTTTCGGAACCGAATATAAAAAGTGCCTGCTCGCCGCCTCCCGCATGTTCGGACGTCCGCCGCTGCCGCCGCACTACGCGTTCGGGTACTGGTATTCGCGCTACTGGGCGTTTTCCGATACGGAACTCGAAGAGCTGGCGGAACATTTCGACCGTGAAGGAACTCCGCTGGATGTTCTCGTGCTTGACGTCGACTGGCATCTTCCCGGCTGGACCGGCTTCACCTGGGATCCCGATTTCTTTCCCGATCCCGGCGGGTTCCTCCGGAAAATCAAAACGCGGAACATTCACACCGCGCTCAACTTGCACCCCGACCGCGGTGTCGCTCCGCATGAAAAATGCTTTGCGGAATTCGCCGCCTGCATGAACCATTCCGACCCTGATTCTCCGGTTCCGTTCGATATCGGCAATCCGCGGTTCATGGATCTCTATTTCAAAAAACTGCTGAATCCCGAAGAGCTGCGCGGCGTGGACTGCTGGTGGATGGACTGGCGGCAGGATTCCTTCGCGGTTGAACGGACCGGCTTCCGCCCGCTCGCATGGATCAACCGTTTGCACTGGCTGGATCAGGAACGCCGGAATCCGGAAAAGCGTCCGATCGTCTTCAGCTGCCGCGGCGGAATGGACGGCGTTCGCTATCCGATCGGTTTTTCCGCCGACGCCTGTTCGACCTGGGCGACCCTTGCGAAAGAGATTGAAATCACCTCCGCAGCATCGAATGTCCTGTTCGGTTACTGGAGTCATGACATCGGCGGGCACATGGAGCACAGCTCCATTTCGCCGGAACTCTATCTGCGCTGGATGCAGTTCGGAGTCTGTTCTCCGGTTTTCCGCACGCATTCCGCAAAATTCGCCTATGCGGAACGCCGGTTCTGGAATTTTCCCGCACCGTGGAACGGACTGCTGCGCAAAGAGATACGCCGCCGCCTCCGGCTGGTTCCCTATATCTACGGAGAATGCCGGAAAGCCTGCGACTCCGCCGTCTCCCTCTGCCGTCCGCTCTATTATGAGTATCCGGAACTCGACGAGGCGTACCGGCATCCGGGCGAATATTTCTTCGGCGACAGTTTTCTCGCCGCCCCCGTTTCGATTCCCGCCGATCCGGAAACCGGACTCGCGGAACAGAACCTCTGGCTCCCGCCGGGCGAATGGTACGATCTGGAAACCGGACTTCTCCTCTCCGGCGGACAGAAGGTCCTGTTCCGCCGTCTTCATTCGGATCTGCCCCGCCTTGTCCGTCCCGGAACCGTTCTCGCGGAGGCCCCGGAAGGAGAACGCGCCGGAGTTTCCGCCGTTCTGCCGCATCCGGTCTTCGTGATTTACCCGGGACCGCAGGGAGACTACGAGCTTTACGAGGACGACGGGTCTTCCGTCGCTTACGAGCGCGGCGAATGTGTCCGCACGCGAATCCGCCACCGGCGCGAGGGGCTCCGCCGCATTGTGGAAATCGCTCCGGCGGAGGGCGTGTGCGCAGGCTGGCTGGAGGAACGTCCCGTCACAGTAAAATTCCGCGGATATGTTCCGCCGGTCTCCGTCGAGGTTGACGGAAAGAGAATTCCGTGGTCGTACGACGGCAGCGAGCTGACTTGCTCCATTTCGCTTCCGCTGATGAAGACCCGAGAGGGCGTCCGTCTTGAAATTGAATTCGCGGAAGAAGATGAATATGCTTCTCTTGCCGGATGGCGCGGCGCGGTCCGCCGCCTGCGTCTGCTTGCGGATATCCAGAACCGCACAGCCGGCTGCACGATGCCTGTGAAAGACGACCGTCTGGCTCAGAAACTTGCGCATCTGACCCGCCGCATCTCTCTGCATCCGGAAACGCTTCCGCTGGAACAGGTTGCGGTGAATGAGCTTTTCCCGCGTCTTGCTCCTTCATTCAGGGAGCTTCAGCGGGTGCGCGGAAAACTTTTCCCGTTCTCTCTGAAACAGGTCGATATCCTGCTGAAAGACACGGAACGGCTGATGAACAACTGTGGCAATCGTACTTTTGTACCGTAAACAATACACGTGTACCATTGCTTTTTTGCAAACACGCACT
>URNE01000458.1 GCA_900549045.1 uncultured bacterium
TTCCTGCAAATTCCTTAACTGGTTAAAACAAAATTTCATTGTATATATATAGCATACTTTACCAGAAATGTCTAATCGGCTTTTGAAAAAAGAGGCTTTTTTATTTAAGAAAGACCGCCCGCCGGGAGGAGAGTGAACCCGACGGGCGGTCAAGGGATGTTCAGCTTAAGCCGGACGCATCAGGAGATGAAGAGCATCTCGCGATACTTGGGCAGCGGCCAGATTTCGTCGTCGATGAAGAGTTCGAGCTGGTCGATGTCGGTGCGCAGAGCGGCCATTGCCTTGATGACGGGCGCCTGGTTTCCGGTTTTGAGAGCCGCTTCGAGATCGTTGCACTTCTTGGTGACGCTGTCAAGGAGCTTGCCGATGACGGTTGCCGCTTCCTTCTTGGCGGCGACGCCGGCGGTGAGTCCGGCGGTCTTCATGTTGACAAGAGCCTCAGCGAGTTCGGCAACCTGTTTTCCGGCGGCGGGCTGGACGATCGTGCGGGACATGCTCAGGCAGAGTTCGCCCTCAATGCGGATCTTCTTGGCGTATTCCTCCATGAAGATTTCGTAGCGGGATTCCAGTTCGGCCTCGGTGAAGACGTTGTACTTGGAGAAGAGCGCCTTGCTCTTCTCCGAGACGAATGCTCCGAGAGCTTCCGGAGTGGTGGCGGCGTTCGGGAGACCGCGCTTTGCGGCTTCCTTCTTCCACGCTTCCGTGTAACCGTCGCCGTTGAAGATCACGCGCTTGTGAGTCTTGATGATCTTCTGGAGGAGAACCTGGAGTTTTTCGTTGAAGTTTTTCTTCGGGAACTTTTCGAGTTCGTCGGAGATCTTGTCGAGCGCTTCGGCCACGATGGTGTTGATGACCACGTTTGCGCCTGCGCAGGACTGGCTGGAACCGGGGGCGCGGAACTCGAACTTGTTGCCGGTGAAGGCGAACGGGCTGGTGCGGTTGCGGTCCGTTGCGTCGCGCGGCAGCGGGGGAAGGGTATCCACGCCGATTTTCATGATGCCGCCGTGCTTGGAGGATTTGAGACATCCTTTTTCGATCTGTTCGATCACGTCGGAGAGCTGTTCTCCGAGGAAGATCGAGATGATTGCCGGGGGGGCTTCGTTTGCGCCGAGACGGTGGTCGTTGCCGGCGGAAGCGGTTGCGACGCGGAGAATGTCGGCGTTGTCGTCGACTGCCTGGATGACGGCGCAGAGCATGGTCAGGAAGATCGCGTTCTGATGTGGATCGTTTCCGGGTTCCAGAAGGTTGCGTCCGTCGTAGCTGACGGACCAGTTGTTGTGCTTGCCGGAACCGTTGATTCCCGCGAAGGGCTTTTCATGGAGGAGGCAGACAAATCCGTGTTCCTCGGCTTTCTGCCGGAGGATTTCCATGACGAGCATGTTGTGGTCGCAGGCGAGGTTGAGTTCCTCGAACAGCGGGGCGATTTCATACTGTGCCGGAGCGACTTCGTTGTGACGGGTTTTCGCCGGGATGCCGAGTCTCCAGAGAGTCTGTTCAACATCGGTCATGAAGGTGAGGACGCGATGTCTGATGGAACCGAAGTAGTGGTCTTCAAGCTGCTGGTGCTTCGGCGGAGGAGCGCCGAACAGGGTGCGTCCGGTCTGCACGAGGTCGGGACGTGCGAAGTAGAAGTTCTTGTCGATCAGGAAGTACTCCTGTTCGGGGCCGAGTGTGACTTTCGGCATATGTTCGCCGGATTCGCCGAAGCAGCGGACCATGCGTTTGACAGCCTTTGCAAGAGCCGCCGTGGATTTCAGCAGCGGGGTCTTCTTGTCAAGGGCTTCGCCGGTGTAGGAGCAGAACGCAGTCGGGATGCAGAGCGTTGCGCCGTTCGGGTGACGTTTGATGAACGCCGGGCTGGAGGGATCCCATGCGGTGTATCCGCGGGCTTCGAAGGTGGCGCGGAGACCGCCGGAGGGGAAGCTTGAAGCGTCGGGTTCGCCGACGATCAGGTTTTTGCCGGAGAACGCGTTGATGGCTTTTCCGTTCGGTTCGGGTTCAAGGAAGGCGTCGTGTTTTTCAGCGGTTGCGCCGGTGAGGGGCTGGAACCAGTGAGTGTAGTGCGTTGCGCCTTTGTCGAGCGCCCAGCGCTTCATGGCGTTGGCGACGTCGTCGGCGATGGAGGGATCCAGCGGGGAACCTTCGGTCAGTGTCTTGTAAAGAGTTTTGAAGACCGGTTTCGGAAGACGTTCGCGCATGCATTCAATGCCGAACACGTCCGTTCCGAATTCGTTGATGTCGAACCCGATCTTTTCGGTTGCGGGAACCTTGATTGCGGCGACCCGCTCGATCGCATCTATTCTTGTCTTGTTCATGTGCCATTCTCCTCTTTAAGCGCACAGTTTATTGGTGATGACATGGCTTATAGCACATGCAATGCCAACTTTTATTCCGA
>URNE01000459.1 GCA_900549045.1 uncultured bacterium
ATGCTCCGGACGGGGCGTCAGCGCAGAGAACGAGTCCGGCATTGAACCGGACTCGTTCCCTCCAATATATCCGTTCTTTGTTGAAACTGCAAATGCATTCGCAGAATTTTCTTTCAAAAACCTTCACCGCTTTGAACGTCTCCCCGACCTGCATTGCCGTTTTGAGCCTGCCAAAGAAGTCAGACAGCCGCCCTTTCCCGACATGCTCCGGGAGATTCCGTGATCTTTCAGCATCGTCCGATATTTTGATATCGGACGGACGGATAAAACGGCGTCACGGGTAGACCACCTCGAAATAAGGTGTTCCGTATTCAAGTTTGCCGGTATCAAGCGAGAACTGCAGAACTCCGTCTTTGAGCTCAACCGGAATTTTCCGCTCGCGGGAGCCGTTGAGATTCAGCGCGTAAACGGACGGGAGCCCTTTGCCGCCGTTCTTCAGAGAGAAACGGAACTGACCGGAACGCACCAGCAGCTGCATGTCGCCGATGTCCAGCTCGGAATAGAATGTTTCATCCGAGTAGACCGCGTTTTCCGCAAGAATCATCGTCGCGACGCAGAGAAGCAGATGTTTCGATTCCGCAATGGATTTATCGTTCTCCAGCGAAATCGCGGTGATCGAAACGGGCGTGCTGACCGACTGCACCGCAAGATCGTTCAGAGCGACCGGCTCACTCTTCTTCAGCACCGCCGACTGGAAGCGCGGCGTATTGACCGTAAGCGTGTGCTTCTGCACATTTGTGCAGATTTCGCCCGTCTCGCTCTCGAAAATTCCGGCGTTGACGTTCGTCCGGTTCCCGGCGGGGAGGATGTTGTTCCTGCGCAGGTTTTCCACCTGTTCGCGGAGAATACGGAAGTTTTTCTCCTTTTCTTCATTGAGCACGACATACATTCCCATGCTCGTCGCGCCGACATACGCCTTGGGAACGATGTTCAGGGTCGCCGCCGGATTCTTCGCGTTCCGGTAGTCCGAACCGATGCGCGTCAGCATGGAGAGCGCATTGTAGCCGCTGCCGATGGCGCCGATGTATTCGGGAGATTTCAGGACGGACTCGGGAACGTTGAGCGAAACGGAATGCTTCGCGCTCCGGATGTCGCCGCGCTGCCAGCCGAACGCCGTGAAAAGTGAACACATCGGAGCGAAACGGTTGTTCGCATCATCAAACGTAGCCCGCAGCGGACGGTAATAAAGCGCGACGGTATTGGCATGCGGAGTCAGAATCTGCCAGTCCTGCAGGCTCGCAAACGCCGTCCAGAGGACCGGATATTCCTGAATATAGCGGTTCTGCGGACAGTGCGAAAACTCCGTCATGAAGAACGGTTTGCCGAGCACCCGCGTCGCCGCAGCGCGTCCGATGTAGTTGTTCGTGACGATGGACGAATGCTGAGCGACATTCGACATCTTTCCCCGAAACCATCCGCCGAAAGCGAGACGCTGTTTGAAATCCGCCGGGCTGAGCTTCGCCTGATTCGGATGCGCATGATAGGTATGCATCGCAACCGCATTGAAATCCGCGCGGGCGTCGCCTTCGAGTCCGCGCATGAACATATCCCAGTTCGTCACAAAGCCTTTGAATCCGGATTCGCGGACGACTCCGAGATAGAATTCGTTCATTTTCCGGATTTTGCCGCGCAGGAACTCGCGCGCCGCAGCGCCGTCCGGAGAATCGGAGCGCAGAAGCGTGAAATTGAATTCCGGAGCGGAAGCGCCGCGCAACTTGCGCCATTCGGAGGTGAAACGTTTGTTTTCGGGTGATTTCGGATTGAACAGATGCTCCTGTTCGTTGAAGAACGTGATGCCGATCAGCTGCGGATCGTCAATCAGCGCTTTGCCGGTGTACGGATTCGGTTTTTTCAGCAGAAAGTCAAATGCGGCTTTCCAGTGTTTCTGATAGACCGGATTGTCGAACATCTGGAAACGCGGATAATCCTTTGCGTTCACAGCCTCCGTCATAAGACCGCTCGAAGTGAAAATATCCAGCATGACGTACACGCCGCGTTCGCGCAGACACTTCAGAAGATAGTGATAGCGGTCGGCGAATGCAGAGTCGATCTTGAGCTCGTCAACGCTCTGCGGAATGTGAATTTCCGCAATATCCTTCCGGTCTTTCCCCTGTTTCGGGAAACCGTTGTTGCCGGCGAGCGCGCCGTCAAGAAAATGAAAACGCAGAATGTTCATGCCGGCAAGCCGGATCTCTTCCGCGAATTCTTCTATTTCCGCTTTCGTGAAGGCGTAAAAACGGTGTTCCCATGAACCGGGCGTGAAATTGAATCCGCGCAGACGCACCTTTTCGCCCGGAGCGTTCTCAAAATAAAGATCGCCGTCCGCATCCGCCTTCAGACGGCCGTTTCTGTCGATGTCGTACT
>URNE01000460.1 GCA_900549045.1 uncultured bacterium
ACCAGCGACCGCGGCGCAAGCATTGACAAGTTCACTGTACAGGGACTTGAAATGGGCGGTGAAAAATACTGCGATGCAATCAGTCTGCATCCCTATTCCTTCCCGCAGCTCAGCTCCCCCTATCCGGCGGACGCCCAGCTTGCCGACTTCAAGAAGAAACTCGCGCCCTTCACCTCGAAAAAAATCTGGAACACGGAGCTCTACTATCTGCTCCAGTCCGACTTCAGCGATCACTACACATCATCGCAGTTTGAGGCCCACCATGCAGCGGCGCGCTTCCTGATCGACCTGGGCGAAGGCGTGGAACAGAGCTGCCCCGCGCACGTCGACTCCATCTGGAAGAAAACACTTCACCAGCGTTTTCTTGCCTACACATCCCTGAATGCGCTTGACGGAACATTCTCCGCAATCGGAGTCGTCTACAATCCGCTGGCCCGCTTCTTTGAAGGCGCAAAACCGGTTGATAAAATCCGTTATCCCAACAACATCATCTGCTACGTGTTCACACGTGACGGACGCGAAATCGCCGCGCTCTGGAACTACGGCTCCCGCAGCGACCTTTCCGCAGACCTGTCAAGGTTTGACGTGATGGATCTCTTCGGCAACCCGGTGAAGCCCGGCGTTCTACAGCTGACCGCCGCACCGTACTACCTCCAGCCGAAAAACGGAGCAAAGAGCTTCGGCACTCAGCTGAAGAATCTTGAAATCAAGATGGAGCAGATCATTCAGGCGCTCCCCGATGCCCGACTGCTGACGGATGAAAACGGCAAATCCGTTCTGCGCGTCTCTCTGTTCAACACAGGAACCCGCGATGCGGAATGCCGTCTCGGACTCAGCGGACGTCTTCTCGGAACCGGAATATGCTCGCTGAAAGTCGCCGCAGGAAAATCCGTTACGCTGGACATTCCCTGCGAAGTGATGTCCAAAGACGGAGACGCGGTTCTCGGTCTCTTCTTCGAGGGGAAACTGCACAAAGTTCCGCTCAGAATAACGGAAAATCCCTCTGCGAAAGCCGGATCGGTCCGGAACTTTGCAAGCCCGGATAAAAAGATTTCCGGTTCTTTCAAAATCGAACGGAAAGAGAAGGCTGTCGAAATCACCGTCCGTGTAAAGGATTCCACGGATTCCGGCGCGGAAGCGAACAAACGCGCTCTCTGGGAACAGGACTGTGTGGAACTGTTCTTCGACCGTACCCCCGGAGAGAACTCATACGAGAATCCCGGCTACTACACGGATAAAGTCTTACGTCTCTTCATTCTGCCGCGGTTCAAGGAAAACAACATTCATTTCATGAATCAGCCGATCCGGATTGATCCGGTGAACCTCCCCTGCAAAGTCGAAACGGACGCAGAGGGCTACACCGTCAAAGTGACGGTTCCGGATTCGCTTCTTCCGGCAGACAAAGAATTCGGCTTTGAAGTCAAAGTCGACGATGCGGAAACCGCCGGCGGCAAAACGGTACGTGAAGCATTCTGGTCAAACGGCAAGGAACCGCACCAGAACCGTCTTGCCTCCGGAATCATCAGAAAATAAAGCAGCAATACATAAAGGAGAAACAGAAAAATGAAAAAGAGCACACTCTTCATCCCCGCAATCCTCTGCGGAATGGCACTCATCGCGGAAACTCCGGTCACCGCGAAAACGGTCCCGATGACCCGGGAATGGAAAAACCCGGAAAACGGCATGTACAGCATCAAACGTACCGCCGAAATGGAAGGAACCGCATCACTGAACACGACTGCCGCAGTAAAACCGCAGACCTTCTACCGCATTGACTGGGAGGCCCGCGGAAACACAACCGCAAACGGCGGACAGATTCCCTTCCTGATCAAAGTCGGAACTGCAATTTTCCCCGGATTCGAAGTCGCCAAAGAGTGGAACCCCTACAGTTTCTACCTCTATTCCGGAAACAGCTCCAGCCTTGACTTCAATATCTACCTGACCAAGAATTCGGATCAGGCGCTGGATGTCCGCAACATCAAGTTCACCGAACTGAGCCGTGAAGATTATGAAAAAGGCTTCTCGATGGATTTTGAAAAAGACAATACCATTCCGTCGTTCTGGATCCGCTCCTGGGGACAGAAAAAATTTGCCGCAACGATTGAAAAATCCGATTTTATCAACGGCGACAAGAGCATGAAACTCGTTTCGGACGGCACAACGGAAACATCCGTCTCCTCCTGGGTCTTCCCCATGATTCCGGAAGCAAAATATAAAGTCAGCTTCTGGGCAAAAGGCTCGGCAAACGGCGGCGTGCTTTTCGTCTTCAGCGCCTACAACAGCCGTCTTTCCGGGAACCATGCGCCGAACAATATCATCCGTACCGATTGCGCCGTTGAAAAGGAATGGAAGGAATTCTCTTT
>URNE01000461.1 GCA_900549045.1 uncultured bacterium
GAAAAAACTTATAGAGTAGGATTCTTTCTGCAAGCGTTCGCAGGCAACGGTGTTCGGGTTGAATTTCATTGTAGCGCTGCTTGCGGATTTGCCGCGCGAGCCACTGCCCTCCACGCCGCTCCGAACGGAGCTGAAACGGGTTTTGGAGTTGATGGAAGAGCATTTCAGCGAGCCGATCGGGATTGCGGATTTCGCTGAAGCCGCGGGGCTTTCGGAAAGTCGTTTCGCTCAGCTTTTCCGCCGTCAGTTCGGCGTTTCCCCGATGGCGTTTTTCAATCGCATCCGCCTTGGATTCGCAGAAAAAATGCTGCTGGAACAGCGGACGATAGAGGAGACTGCGGCTGCGTGCGGTTTTGCTTCGGCTCAATATTTCTGCAGGTTCTTCCGCAAATCGACCGGCGTCACGCCGGGAACTTACCGCAACGAATTGATGTGAAAAATGAAAAAACGGAAAGGAGCGGAGCGACCGCAGGAAGCGCGGCCGCCGCGCCGCGCTTCCGCAGAGGGGGCAACCGGGATCAGTACTTGCTGTCCGCGTAATCGACCCAGCCGCCGGCCTTGACGAGCTCAAAGTCGAAATCACCGACTGTGAACGGATAGACTTTGGAGGTCCTGCCGTTGGAGATGGTGAAGGTTTTCTTGTCCGTATCGGTTTCGCAGGTGGCTTCCGTGCCGGCGAAGGTGGCGAAAATATCGTCGATGTCCGCTTTCGGCAGGGAGATTGCCATCAGCCCGCAGTTGAACATGTTCTGGCGGAAGATGCGGGCGAAGTTTTCGGCAATGACAAGGTTGATGTTGTTGTATTCCAGCACCCAGGGGGCGTGTTCGCGGGAGGAGCCGCAGCCGAAATTGGCGCGCGTGATGACGACGCTCTTGCCGGCGATGTCCTTTTTCGGGTCGAAGCCGGGGATGTTGAGGTCTTCAAGACAGTAGGGCTTGAGGGCTTCTTTGGTCAGCTCCGTCAGATATTTGGCGGGGATGATCTCATCGGTGTTGATGTCGGAACGGTCGAGAAACAGAATTTTTCCGCTGAAGTTTTTCATTTTGTCAGATTCCTTTTTTCAGCCCTTATAGAGCGGAGAGTTGGTGATGACTCCGGCGATGGCGGTTGCGGCGGCGGTTGCGGGGCTCATCAGGTGAACCATGCCGCCTTTGCCCATGCGTCCGTTGAAGTTGCGGTTCGTGGTGGAGGCGCAGCTTTCGCCCTTCGCCAGAACGCCGTTGCTCATGCCGAGGCACGCGCCGCAGGTCGGGTTGGTGACGCAGAAGCCGGCGTCCATGAAGATCTGGATCAGCCCTTCCGCGAGCGCCTGACGGTAGATTTTCGGGGTCGCGGGGGAGACGATTGCGCGGAGATTCGGGCTGATGGTTTTGCCTTTCAGCACGGACGCCGCGATGCGCAGGTCTTCAATTCGGCCGTTGGTGCAGGAGCCGATATAGACCTGGTCGATCTTCGTTCCGGTCATTTCACGGACGGTGCGGACCTGGTCGGGTTTGTAGTTGACCGTGACAACCGGCTCAAGCTTCGTCGCGTCGATTTCCAGAACTTTCGCATAAACCGCATCGGCGTCCGGACGCCACTTGGAGTATTCGGCGAGAGCCGCTTCTTTGGAAGCGAACTCGTCCTTGATGAAATCCCAGAGGTAATCAACCGTGACCTGATCGGGATAGCAGATGCCGCAGGTTCCGCCGGCTTCGATCGCCATATTGCAGAGAGTCATGCGGGATTCCATGCTCATGGAGTCGATGACCGGACCGGCGAATTCGATGACCTTGTCGGTCGCGCCATTGACGGTGAGTTCCTTGATGACGGAGAGGATCAGGTCTTTCGCGTAGACGCCTTCGGGAAGGGCTCCGGTGACGTTGACCTTGATGGTTTCGGGCGTGCGCATGGTGCAGACGCCTTTCAGGATGCCGACTTCAAGGTCGGTGGTTCCGACGCCGGCGGCGAATGCGCCGAACGCTCCGTGCGTGCAGGTGTGGGAGTCGCCCATGATGACGGTGAAACCGGGGCGGACGAATCCTTTTTCCGGGAAGATCGCGTGGCATACGCCGTTGTGTCCGATGTCAAAGAAATCTTTGATGTCCTGTCTGCGCGCCCAGTCGCGCATGGTTTTGCCCTGTTCGGCGGTTTTGGAATCCTTGGCGGGGGTGACGTGGTCGATGACTGCTTTGATTTTCGTCTTGTCGAACACACGGTCTTTGCCGCGGGCGACGAGGTCGTTGATTGCGATCGGGGTTGTGATCTCGTGGCAGAACACGCGGTCGAGACTCAGGACATTGACTCCCTCGGTCGGGGTGTCGATGCGGTGTGCATCGAAAATCTTCTGTGCAACAGTTTTGCCCATTGTTTGCTCCTTTT
>URNE01000462.1 GCA_900549045.1 uncultured bacterium
TTTCGCTCCTCCGAATGAAGCGATTAAGAGGGAAACCAGTATGAAAACCAGCATGAGCACGCCGTATCCGCGCATGCAATGCCAGAATGCCGTTTGAAAAATGTTGCCTTTCCGCTCCGGTTGCGACCAGTTCGTCAGACGATGCAGAAGAAACAGAAAAATCACAATGAATTCCGTCGAAACAATCAGCGCGGAATGCAGCGCAAACATTATCGACGCCGTGAAGACGAGCGCGAAAACCGCGAACGCGTCCCACAAAAGGAAAAGTGTTTTCTTCAGATTCGGATTCATTGTTTTTCCTGCTCGAATTCATCGACAGCCTTCTGCGCAGTCTCCCGCAGGAAGGCGGCGTCGCGGTTGCCGATCATGTCGGGAACAAATGCAATTTCCGACGTCGGACGGCCGTACAGCATGGCGAACCAGACGCATGCCTGAAGATACTGTCCGCGCGCATTCAGGTGAATCGTATCACGCCGGAGTTCCATTTCGCCTGTTTCCGGGTTTTTCGCCCACCAGATATTGCCGACGAATTCGGAAGCCTGCGGCGGGAGATCCGGCCAGCGGAGCGTATGCATCAGCTCCGGATCATAATTCGGGAACAGATCTTTCTGCGACTTCCGGGCGAGCTGAACGGCGAATCCCGTCGGAATGATGCGGCAGTTGAGTTCGCGCGCGAGTTTGCGGTACGCGGCCGTGAGCGCATCGTACATTCCGGTCTGGTCGATATGATACATGCCCGGCTGAACGGCAATGCCGTGCTTTCTGCAGGATTCGCTGAACCATTCGCTGATTTCCCAGACGCCGCCGGGACGGATGCGGGGGTCGTCGGCACGGTATGCCCAGGTCTGCTGAATCACGACTTCCGCCTGCGGCGCATGTTTTTTCACGTAATCGTAAATGTATCCCGCAAAGGGCTGCATGGTTTCCGCACGCCAGCTGAAGTGGCTCGCCTGCTGAATCGTAACGACGTCCCACGGTTCCCGCGCGAGGATTTCGCGCATTTTCGCGGTGTAGTTCTGATACATCCGGTAGACGTGGTCTCTTTCTTCGTTCGAGATGTAGTCCCAGTGGCGGTGCAGTTCGCATCCGCCGTGGTTTGCGCGTTCAAAAAGGAGTTCGCATCCGGCGGATTCCACAACCTGCTGCCAGAAGGCCGAAAGACTGTCCGTAAAACTGTTTCCGATGGTAAGGACTTTCAGATTCTGCTTCATTGCGCGGGTTCCTCAGCTGCGGGCGATTTTCATGATGTAAACGGCTCCGAATATCTGGTATAGCGCGGGGGGAATCCATACGATATACTGCGGAAACGCCTTGGCAAAAGAACTCAGGGAATCGGAAACAAGAACCGCGCCGAAGTAGAGTCCGGCGAGAAGCACGCTGAGGAAGAGTCCAATTGAAGTTTCACGGCGGGAAGTGCGGATCGCCATCGGAAGGCCGAGCAGCAGAAACGCCATTGGGGCAAGAGCGAGGGCGACGCGCTGGTTGAGTTCAGTTTCAATCTCCGTAATGCGCTCCTGGTCGTTGCGCTCCCGCTCGATGATGAGGCGTCCGTAAAGCCCTTTGTACCCGAGATGCTTGTCGCGCAGTGAGATCCGTTTTGAGTTGAACTGCTTGCCGTATTCAATGGAGAAGGACATTTCCTTGCTGAAGCTGCGGCGCGGATGCGTATCGGCGCTGTTTTCGTAAGCGATGATCGTGGCGTCGTGCAGGATGATGTGCATGACCTGCGCCTCTTTGTCAACCACGATTTTTCCTGCGGATGCCGTTACGTCCTGTTCAATGCGGCTGTTGTTTTTGTTGAGACGGTAGACCTGGATTCCGCGCAGTTCTCCGGTTTCGGCGTTCTTCTGGTCGATATACATATTGAGTCCGTTGAATTCGATCGGGATTCCGGGCTCGAAGAGGGCAAGGGGGTGGTCGACGGCGACGCTTTTCACAACTTCCTGCGCTTTTCCCAGGTAGCGCGGGCCGACGTCGAGCTCCAGCCAGAGGCAGCAGCAGGTGAGGGAGAAGGCCAGCAGGATGATCGGCGCGACAATCTGGAGGATGGAGACTCCGCAGGCGCGCATTGCGGTAATTTCGTTGTCCGCGGAGAGGCGCCCGAACACGAGCATGATGGAGACGAGCGCCGCCCATGGGATCGTGAACGCCATAGCGATGGGGAGCACGTAGAGCATGAATTTCATGGCGGTTCCGATATCCACGCCGTTGGAAATGTATTCAAAGACCTTGACGAGACGGGCGCCCGTCATGCCGAATGTCAGCACGCCCATTGCCATGACAAACGTATACAGAAAGCTTTTTGCGACGTAAAAATTCAGTGTTTTGAGCATTCTCTTCCCCGCTCTTCCTTGTCGT
>URNE01000463.1 GCA_900549045.1 uncultured bacterium
CGGGACGTTCCGAATCGTTGCCTGTCCAAAGAATATGCTTCAGAAAATCTAAAGGGAAATCTTCATATTTCGGCGCATATTTACAGGAAACTTTTACCATCACTTCGAAGAGCGAGGCCGCCGCGCGGACCTTTTCCTGCCGGGAAGCCGCCGCGGAAGGCAGCTGGATGGATGAGTCTTTGAAAACAGACATCAACTGCCGGTTCAGAGGGCGTCCTCCGTTTCCTTTGCGAAGCAGAAGCACGCGGACTTCGTTGCCGTCGCTGAGGCGGGTCCCGAAAAACTCGTCGGATTGTGCGTTGTCCGCCGTTCCGCGGGAACAGTTCGCCAGGTATTTTTCATGATCTCTGCGCTGAATCATTTCCTGTTTCAGGCGAGCCATGATTTCGTTTTCTTCGGGACGGTCCTGATAAATTTTTTCGAGAACCGGGCGGATGTCGTCCGGAATATGGACTTCGTTCATCTCCTTCCAGATTTCACAGGTGCGGAGCATCCAGTATGGATCGTATGGGAGAAGGACGCGTGCATTTTCCTGAATCTCCGCCGGATCAGAGCATTCTTCCGGAATCAACAGCAGCATTTCCCGTTTTGCCTGCTGCGGACGGACTGCGTTGAGTTTTTCATGACGCCAGAGGCGTCCGATTCGCTGAAACAGCATATCGCCGGGAGCGAGACGGGTGATCAGGAAATCTGCGTCAACATCGACGGACTGTTCAAGAATCTGAGTCGCGACAAGAATCCGTCCATGTTTTCGGCGGTTGTCCGCTCCGTTTTTGCCGAGCAGATCAACCCACTTGCTTTCCTGTTCTCTGCGCAGGAATGCGGGGAACCGGGAATGAATCAAACCGACTTCAATTCCCTGCGGACCGCAGGCGAGCTGCTTGTAAATATTCTGTGCGCCGAAAACAGTGTTTTCTATCCAGAGAACTTGTTCGCCTCTGAGCGCATGTTCCAGAGCTTCGCGCATTGCGGCGGAATCATCGCCGGTATGACGTATTTTTACGGTATCCGTTTTTTCCGGCTGGAACTCTATGAATTCCAGTGGCTTTTCCGGCTCTGCAATCGTGATCAACGGATATGAACTGCAGGAAGAGAGATGGCCGGAGGTGGTCTCGCCGAGGAATTTCCGTTTGGCTTCTGCGGTGAGTGTCGCGCTGAGGATAATGACGGTGCCTCCCCATTTGCGGATGCTTTGAATCAGGACCGCAATGAGCTCTCCGGTATATGCGTCATAGGAATGACATTCGTCAAAAACAACGACTTTTCCCGCCAGAGCAAATGCCCGCAGGGCGCTGTGCCGGACGTTTACGATGGAGAGAAGCGCCTGATCGACGGTCCCGGCCGCAAAAGGCGCGAGCAATGCCCGTTTCGCCGATTGAAACCAGCTGTCCGGATTTGCGTTGACAGCTCCGTTTTCCGCTGAATCGGATGGTTGTTCCAGAATCCAGTTCAGCCACGCTTCTCCATGAATGAGGAGCGCTTTCCGGTTTTCTGCGGCGGGAATTGAGTGAGAGAGAAATGTGTTTAAGCGCTCATAGATTTTTTCGGAAGTCAGTCTGGTCGGCATTGCGAAATAGAGCCCATTCGCTTTTTTCGCTGCGAGAAGCTGATGTGCCAGATACAACGCGGCTTCTGTTTTTCCGCTTCCCATTCCCGCTTCGATGACGATAATGCTTCCGGGATGCGCGATTCCCGCACAGGCTTTCTGCAGCGGGTTCGGACTAAAACCGAAAATTTCATGAAAAGGAAGTTTTGTTTTCCAGGAAACGGGAAGAAGTCCGGCATTGCTGATCCTGCTGGCGGTGCTGCTCGCGGCAGCGCTCGGCCTGAATGCCTACCAGTATTTGCAGAGCCGCAAAAGCGCCGGCGAGAACGAGCAGCTGAGCAGCGAGGCCGCAGATTCGGCGCAGACGCTCCGCCAGTCGGAGAAGGAGCTTGAGAACGCACAGAAGCGCGCGGAAAACGCGGAGACCCGCGCCGAGCTTGCGGAAAGCCGCGCCGGCGAGCTGGAGCAGGAGCTTGCAGATACGACGGCACAGCTCGAGGATGTGTCCGCATCCTACGAAAATCTGGCTGCTTCGGAGGAATCGTGGAAGGAAATGGCCGACGCCTATGCATCGGAGCTGGAAGGCGAAAATGCAAAGAGCGAGGCGTTTGATGCGCTGGTCGATTTTGCAAATGGCCACAATCCGGGCGGCTCGTCGGATATTTTCCGCATCAGCGAGGCCGTGGTCGTGATGAAAACGTCGGACGCGCCGCGAAGCGTGCTCCTGACGACCGATTTCAACCCCAAGTCGATCGTCCGCAGAGAGCTGGACGGCGACGCCGCGGACGTTGCGTTCACCGAGGACAAATGGG
>URNE01000464.1 GCA_900549045.1 uncultured bacterium
TCTGCTTCCGATTTTCACCGCACTGGTTCTGATGAGCAAATTCAAGGTATCCCCTCCGGTTTCCCTGCTGATTGCGTTGGCGATGACCGGATTGCTCGGCTGCTGTCTCTGGGGAATGAAACCACTCTATGTGACCGAAGTCTCCCTGCTCGGAGCACTGAAGGCGTTCGATATCATCTTCATCATTTACGGAGCGATTCTGCTTCTCAACATCCTGCGTGAAACGGGTGCGCTGGAGTCGATCAACCGTTCGTTTTCGCAGATATCGCAGGACAGACGCGTGCAGACAATCGTCATAGCGTGGCTCTTCTGCGGATTCATCGAGGGTGCGGCGGGATTCGGCGCGGCGGCCGCGCTGGGGGCTCCGCTGCTGGTCGGTCTCGGCTTTCCCGCCGCGGCGGCGGTCGCGGTGGCGCTGATTTGCAACACCATGCCGGTTCCGTTCGGCGCGGTCGGAACTCCGGCGCTGACGGTCTGTTCCACGCTTTCGGGAAATCTCGAAAAAGCGGGGATTCCGGTTGCGGGATTCATGAAGGAGGTCGTGACCGAAACGGCGGGAATATTCGCCTCTTCCGGCACATTCATTCCGCTGATAACCGTTGCGTTTCTGATTCTCACCACGTCGAAAACGCGGCGGCTGCGTTCCATTGCGGAAATCATTCCGTTCTGTCTGTTCAGCGGCGCGGCGTTCACGATCCCGTGGTATCTGACGGCGCGCTTTCTCGGTCCGGAGCTGCCGTCGATGCTCGGCGTTGTGGCGGGACTTCCGATCGTGATTCTTGCCGTCAGACTGAAATTTCTGATTCCGCGTCATGTATGGAGATTCCAGGAGGGAGCGACGGCCGTTCCGCCGCCGCAGACCGGAAAACATGAAATCCCCGTCTGGCTCGCGTGGATGCCCTATGCGGTGATTGCGCTGGCGCTGGTCCTGACGCGTCTGGACGTGCTTCCGTTCAAACATTTTCTGACGACGTTCGGCAAAATTTCAATCAAGGAGATTCCTGGATTGCCGGGGATCGGGTTCAACTGGGCGGTTTTCAACAATCCGGGAATTTTTCCGTTCGTTTTCGTCGCGCTCGGAACGGCGTTTTTCTTCGGACTCAAAGGGAAGACGGTGCTGAGCCTCTGCGGGAAAGCCGGGAAACAGATCGCCTCGGCTTCGATTGCGATTGTCGCTAGCGTGGCAATGGTTCAGATCATGGTTTATTCCGATGCCAATTCGGCGAATATTCCGGGAATGCTGACGGCGGTTGCCGAAGCGGCGGCTCATCTGATGGGCGGAGCATATCCGCTGGTATCCCCGCTGATCGGTGTACTCGGAACTTTCTTCTCCGGCTCCTGCACGGTTTCGAGCATTCTGTTCGTGTCGATTCAGTTCGATACGGCGCGTCTGCTGGAACTTCCCGCGACGGCGATGGTCGCCCTGCAGCTGGTCGGCGGCGGCATCGGAAGCATGATCCGCATCAGCGGCGTGGTCGCTGCGTGCGCCACGGTCAACGCCGCAGGCAAAGAGGGGCGTCTGATTCTGATTTGTCTGATTCCGACATTGATTCTGACCGCACTTTCCCTGCTCGCGGCATGGATTCTGTACTTCTGAAAAATTTGCGGCGAAGAAAACAGGTTTATTCTTTCTGACATCTGTTCGCTTCGCCGTTTTTGCGCTCTTGAAAAACGTCTCCTCCGGTGCTATCCTTGCAGCATTCATTGAAAAGGGGGAATTCAAGATGAAAACCGAAATTGCAAAAGTTGAGGCGCGGGAAATTCTCGACTCCCGCGGGAATCCGACTGTTGAAGCAACCGTTACGCTCGAATCCGGCGCAAAAGGAACGGCGGCGGTCCCGTCCGGAGCTTCGACCGGAGAAAACGAAGCTCTCGAATTGCGCGACCGAGACAAACACCGTTATTCCGGAAAAGGCGTTCTCAAAGCGGTTCGGAACGTCAACGAAAAAATCGCCCGTGCCGTCCGGGGCTTCAACGCGCTCGACCAGGTGGCGCTCGACCGTGCAATGATTGAACTCGACGGGACAAAGAACAAAAAGAATCTTGGAGCCAACGCTGTTCTCGGCGTTTCTCTGGCGAATGCGCGGGCGGCGGCAAATGAACTCGGGCTCCCGCTGTACCGTTACCTGGGAGGAGTCAATGCAAAACGTCTGCCGGTGCCGATGATGAACATCATCAACGGCGGAGCGCATTCGGACGCCCCGATTGATTTTCAGGAGTTCATGATCCGTCCTGTCGGAGCTCCGGATTTCACCGAGGCAGTCCGTTACGGGGCGGAAGTGTTTCATGCGCTCAAAACCGTTTTGCGGAAAAAAGGGTGCGGCACGGCAGTCTGCGACGATGGCGGTTTGGCGC
>URNE01000465.1 GCA_900549045.1 uncultured bacterium
AGATTTTCTGAAGCGTGTGAAATATTTCCAGCAGCGGATTGTTCTCCAGATGGTCGTTGCAGTAGAACACGCTCTGCGGATCCACGACGAATGCGACTTCCGCTTCGGGCTCGCGTCCGTAATCCGCCAGACGGTCCCAGAGGATCTTCATTTCCCGGATCGCATTCTGAATTTCCGGTTCGGAATAATATCCGCCCCACATGTCGAAGAACCAGAGCGACGCTCCATGCATCAGCGAGCGGCAGAACTCACGCCGCAATCCCGCGATATCCGACGCGGTATCCGGCCAAGGCGTCCACCATGAAGCCCGCGCATACGGCGTCACCTGAAGATTGCACGTATGCGTGTGATGATCCAGCTCATGCAGAAAATGCCTGCTGTTCCGGTGAATGCAGCCGTTCAGATTCTGAAAACCGCCGCCACCGCCCATCCGGCGGTCATGATAGTCACCGGGACTGATGAGAAAATCAACCGCGCCAGATGACAGAACTTTTTCGTATCCAAGATGCCCGCAGCCGACCAGATAATTTTTTGTCAGCTCCAGCACATAGCCGTAAAAAACGCCGATTTGCTGTCCGGTGCGCAGATATTTCCGCGCTTCCATTGCAAAATCGCAGATTCCCGATGCGATCAGATCGCTGTGGAAACGCCAGTAGCGGATTGCCTCACGATCCTCTTCCGGATCACGCAGAAGTCCGCCGAAACGGGGCGAATGATAGCGCCGCTCAAAGTCCGGGATCGCCGGGGGAACGGGAAGCCCCTGCTCCGCACTCCATTCGCGGAAAAGACGCAGTTTATCCTCCGTTTCCGCCCCCAGAGAGTAATCCATCCACTCATCCGTTGCGCCGCACGCAAGAATCACGCATGCGAGATGCTTTCCGTATTTCTCCTGAACATGCATGAGAATATCTTTCATATATTCCGCGGTGACCTCCCGCCAATACCCGGAGGCAAGGGTTCCGGAGACCTCCGCGAAGCTGTCGGAAGCTTTCTGCCGGCATTGCAGTTTCCGCACGAGCCACGGCGGAGAATTCAGATCAAGCATGAAGAGAAACTCCGCATCCGGACAGAATGCCAGAATGTCTTCAAACTGGCGGTCGAGTGCGGCAAAATCGTATTGATGTTCCCAGAGCCAGACCGGAGGATATTCCGAATAGGGCTGTCCGAGAGCATTGATCGTATTGGCGGGAAAAATGCAGAACTGCCGCACGCCGAGTCCGGCAAATATCTCCCGTGTTTTCAGTTCCTTGCGGAACGAGCGGTAGGCAAACCAGGGTTTCGCGGTTGTTTCAGTCATGAACGGCTCCCGTATAGGACATAACCGGAAAGTTTCCGGAGGTGAAGTCAATGAATTTTCCAGGCGCAAGCGAAATGATTCCTTCGCGCGGCACTCCCGGATCTTCGATGCGGCGGATCAGCTCCTGAATTCCGCGATGTGCCTTCTCCGCCGTGCTCGTGCGGATGCCGCCGACGATCAGCGGACTTTCCAGGAAGCAGTGAAACTCATCCACACCGATGACCAGGTCAGGCTTGTAATCTTCCATTCCGCGGATCATGGCAAGCAGCGGATAAAGACTCTGACCGTTCAGAAGAATCGCCCCGGGACGCTGCTCCGCGACGAAATCAAGACACGTCTGCACCGAATCTTCATACATCCGATGAACAAGATGAAAACCCGTAGCCTCCAGGGCTTCCGCCATACAGGCATTCCAAGGCAGAGGTTTATCCAGATAACTGTACGCAGTCTCATGCCCGCGCGACCGCAGGAAGCCGAACGCATCGCAGAACGCCTCCGTCACATCCGCCTGAACCGACAGCATGCCCGGAGCCGAATACGCCGGAAGCACAACCGGAAGATTTCTGTCTTTCAGAAGAGCGCATTCTGCAACACTCAACGTTGCGGAATAAATGGCGTCGACCTGGTTTCGGAGCAGAAAATCGACTGCCTCGGCAATTTCTTTTCGCTCCGTTCTGGCGAGAGCGAAAATCAGCGTATAGTCATGTTTCCGCGCCTCCTCCAGAGCCTCGTCGGCGAGATGTCCCATGTATGGATTCGAAACATTGCCGCCGAGCATTCCGATACTCCGCGACTTCCCCGTCCGGAGCGAACGCGCCAGACGGTCCGGGCGGTAATTCAGACGCTGAATTGTCTCTCCGATGCGTTTGCGCGTCTCTTCGCTCATCCGCATCGTCTTGCTCCCGTTCAGATAGCAGGAGACCAGCGCGCTGGAAACCCCCGCTTCCCTTGCAATATCTTTTAAAGTCGCCATTTTTGCTCCTGATTTATCGATTAATTTAATTATACTACTCTTCTCCGTTTTTGTCAAGAGG
>URNE01000466.1 GCA_900549045.1 uncultured bacterium
TCCGCGCCGCGTTTCAGAAGGCGCAGGATGTTCTGTCTAAAAACAATCTGGCTTACGGAATCGAGCTGCTGAAGGAAATCGCAAAGAAGGATCCCGGCTTTCTCGACGCCAGAATCATGCTCCGGAAAGCGGAAAAGACAAAATATGCGCACATGAACCCGATCCAGAAGGTGTTCGCGCATGTCCTCTGCCTGCCGCCGATCCTCAAGGGAGGCGCGCTCGTCGCAAAGAGTCCGCTGAAGGCGCTCGGATGTGCGGAGGATGCACTTGCGATTAATATCGCATCGCCGCTTGCGTATAATCTGCTGGCGAAAGCGGCGCTCGCGCTTGAGGCGGGATTCATTGCTGTGGAAGCATACGAAGCCCTTGTGGATCAGAATCCGAAGAACGAGCCGAATCTGCGCAAACTGGCCGAACTCTATGAGGCGGAAGGTCAGGGCGCAAAGGTGCTGCACATCCGTCAGATTATCGCGGCGAAGTATCCGGACAACCTGGAAGCTCAGGCTGCGCTCCGTGCCGCCGCCGCGCTTGCAACCATGGAACAGGGTGCATGGAACGAATCCGGAAGCTCGGTCGCCAAGGCCGCAGCAGCCGCAAAGAAGAACAACAAGGGCAAGGAGGTGCGCGACGACCGTATCATCCGCGCCGAAGAAGATATCCGCGAGATGATCGGCGTTTACGAAAAACGGGTTGCCGCGGGCGACGAATCGATCGATATGCGCCGCAAACTCGCCGAACTCTACCAGCGCGACAACCGCTTCCAGGATGCAATCGAGGTCTACGACTGGCTCGTCAAGAAGATGGGTACGCTCGACCCGACCATCGACAAGGCGATCGAAGCGTGTCACGTTGCACTCTCCGATCTCAAAGTCAAAGATCTGCAGGCGAAGAACGCTCCGCAGGAGGAGATCGATGCGGAGAAGCAGGCGATCGCCAAGTACCGTCTCGAACGCGCCGAAGACCGTGTCCGCCTCTATCCGAACGATACGCTCATCCGTTACGACCTTGCGGTTCTCTACTGGGATTTCCGCATGCTCGACAAAGCGCTTGAACAGTTCCAGCTTGCGCAGCGCAACCCGCAGAAGCGTCTTTCCGCAATCGTCTATCTCGGCCGCTGCTTCGCCGAAAAGAAGCAGTACGATATGGCTGTGGAACAGTATGACAAGGCGATTTCCGAAATGCCCGTCATGGACAAGGACAAGATGGAGGCGCTCTATCACCTCGGCGTAACCTGCGAGGAGATGGGAGACGACAAGCGCGCGATGGAATGCTTCAAGGAAATCTATTCCGCAAACGTCAACTACCTCGACGTCGCCAAGCGCATGGACGCCTACTACGCACGAGTCAACGCCGCCCGCGAAAAAGCGAAAGCGGCGGAGGCGGCGCAGTAAAAGTCCGCTTCAAAAAGATCCTTTCTTTTACCGGATTCCAGTTCTCAGGAGCTGGAGTCCGGTTTTTTTTACTCAGTTTTCGCGCGAGCGGAGACGTCGGTATTCGAGGGGTGTGACGCCGACGTTTTCGCGGAAGACGCGTCCGAAGTAATTGCTGCGTACGAAGCCCGTGCGCGCGGCGATTTCCGCAATGGAGAGTGTTGTGCAGGCGAGGAGGGAGAGCGCGTGGTGCAGCCGCATTTTTGTGAGATAGCGGTTCGGCGGAAGCCCGAGTTCGCGGCGGAACATGCGGTCAAGCGTGGTGCGGTGCAGTCCGAGCTGTTCCGCAAGCATGTTGACGTCGAATTCTGAATTCTGGTATCCGGAGTGAATCCGGGCGAGGGCGTTGCGGAAGAGCTGTCCCTTCCGGCTCTGCTGTCCCGATTCCTCCTCGCCCATCAGCCCGATCAGTTCTGTGTAGAGCGCGACGAGGCGGCGCAGGTCGGAGGGCAGAAGACTGTTCAGCGAGCCGCGGATTTCATCGAAGAGATGCACGGGGCATTTGCCGGAGTTGAGTGCGCCGCGCGGGTATCCGTAGCGGAGAAAAAATTCAGTGGCTCCCGGTCCGTCGAAGGTCGCCCAGTAGACGATGGTCTGCATATCCGGCGCGGAGAGTTTTGCGCGGTGATCGCCCGGAAGACGATAGATCGCCTGATCCGCCTTGACATTGCAGCGGGTTTCGCCGAAATCAAACACACATTCCCCCTTTGCAACCCAGCAGAGTTCGACGACGCTTCCCGGGGTCTGTTCCTCGCGGCGCTGTCCGTAGAAGTAGTTGATTCCGCAGGAACGCGGATAGAAGGGCAGTTTCGCCGCGGGAAGCTCCGGAAAGCCGAGACGCATGACGGTTGTATTTTTGTTCATGAAAAGTTCCTGCATCAAAAGTATCTTTTTTGCTT
>URNE01000467.1 GCA_900549045.1 uncultured bacterium
TTCCCCCCGCGTCCCAGACGCGGAGCATCTGGATTCTGGCGTCGCGGACGAGCGAGAGCTGCCATTCGAGCATAGCCGGATTCTCGTCGTGGAAACTGTCGGCCGGCATCCAGTTGCATCCTTTTACAAAGAACTCTTTTCCGTTGATGCGAAAGTCCAGTCACCGATTGTGTAGTCGCCGCGGTATTGCGGACCGGAAAAATCAATTTTTTTGTTTTTCCCGCTTGATTATTCCGGAAGAGAGTGTATTATATAAAACAAACTGGTACACACTGGTACGCTTTATGAAAGGAGCACCCTTTGACTGTCATTCCCGAATATATGAAGTTGCGTCAGTACCTGATCAATCTGACGCTGAAAGACGATTCTTCAAAGCCGATAGCGTCGGAACGCGAGCTTGCGGAGCGGTTCGGCGTGACGCGCAGAACCATCCGCCGCGCGCTGGATGACATGGTGCGCGACAATTATCTGATCCGCCGTCCGCGTTCCGGCTATTACGTTTCGGAGCGCGCCTGGTTTCCGCATCTGCGCCAGCGCAAAACGATCGGCGTGTTCATCGTCGACGGCATGAACGCGTTTTACGGCAGCGACGTTCAACGGGTTCTTGCCGCGCTGTTTGAAGAAACGGAGCGTTTCCCGGTCAATATTCAGATGCTCACGAGCTCCGATCCGGCTTTGGTGGAGCGCGATATGCGGAATCTGAATCTTGACGGTCTGCTCTGGTTTTACCCGCCGGCAAAACTGATGAACGTTTTTGAAGAGGCGTCCGGCGGAACGTTTCCGGTGGTCGGACTCTTTGCGCTGGAGCCGCCGGAGTGCGGAAACTGGATCGCTTTCGATCCGGAGGAAGAGGGGCGGCGGAAGGCGCAATATCTGATTGACCGCGGTTGCCGCAATCTTATTTATCCCGCATGGCGGACGGATGTGACGGCTGGCGTTCAACGGGCGTTGAAGAACGCCGGATTGTCGCTCAATCCGTCGCTCGGACTCGAAAAAGGGGGGACCGGAGCTCAGCTCAAGCGGATTTTGAAAAACGAAAATGCCGACGGCGCGTGTGTGCAGTACATGGAGACGGAGGAGTTGCGTGATGCTCTTGCGGAAGCGGGGGTTGCGGTGCCGGAGCGGTTCCAGTATGTTGCGGAATATCTTGACTATGACTGGACGCCGACGATCACGGTCCGTCCGTACCGCCGGGCGGTTTCGCTGATGCTGAACCGTCTTTGGGATTTGATGCACGGCGGGAGCGGCTGCATGCGGAAAACGGTTTCCGAGTGGACCATCCGTCCGGGAATGTCGACAAAGGAGGAATGATGGCTGCCGGAATCCTGTTCGCCGTGCTCACCGGTTTGACGTGGGCTTTGATTTCGATGACGATGAGCGTCGTCGCTCGTCATAAAATTTCCGTTTTCCTGTTTTACTGGATCGGCAACACCGCAGCCGCGCTGATCGCGTGGATTTTTGTTCCGGACTGGCGATCGCTGAGGCCGCTTTCTTTTCCCGCGCTTTTCCCGCTGCTTCTGCTGCTGACTTTGGCGGGATTTGTGAATGTGGCAAGCCAGGCTTTCATGGTGCTGACGCTGAAGCTGGGACACAACGGCATTTCCATTGCCGTGCGCAACTGCGCGGCGCTGATTCCGTTCCTGATCGGTGTGCTGGTCTGGCATAATGAAGTCGGGCTGCTGAATATTGCCGGGCTGCTCATGCTGCTGGGGGGGCTCGTGATGATTGCGCTCGGCAATCGGAGGAACGGGGAAGCGGATCTCCGGCGCGTTTCATGGAAATGGCTGCTTGCGGTGGCCGCTTCGCTTGGGTGCAGCGGAGCTTTTCAGACGCTGAACAGTCTGACCGCGCGGCTTGCGCCGGAGCTGCTGAATACGGGGCTTCGCGTGCCGATGCTTCTGACATCGTGCGCGCTGGGCAACTGCGTGGCCTCCCTGCTTCGCGGAGACATGGCGCAGGTGCGCAACGGCGTTCCGCATGTCATTCCGGCAATGGCGCTCGGATGGAGCCTGACAGCAATCGGATCGTATTACTTCATGTTCCGGTCGCTGGATTCGATGAATGCGGCTGGAGCCTCGGCGCTTGTTTTCCCGATCGTGATCGGAGTCAACATTTCGACATTTTCACTTTACAGCAAGTTCCGTCTGAAGGAGCCGTACAGCGTTCTTTCCGTGACAAGTCTGCTGCTGTGTCTTTTCGGAATCATTCTCTTGACATGGAAATAAAGAAAGGAGCAACCATGCACAACAGATTTTACGACGCATTCTGGACGTTCGGCAATCATGAGCCGCTCACAATGTACCGGCGCATCGGCGGAAAAAGCACAGG
>URNE01000468.1 GCA_900549045.1 uncultured bacterium
GATCCGACCCGATTGAAGATCGTCAACGCTCTGCTGCTGGCGGAAATGTGCGTCTGCGACATTACCGCGATGATGCGGATTCCGCAGCCGTCCGTTTCACATCACCTGAAGGAGCTGCGTCTGGCGCGTCTGGTGAAATGCCGCAAGAACGGCAAGGAAATCCATTACTCGCTGAACGACTATCACATTCAGCTGCTGTTCGATCTGTGCAGAACGCATTCCGCCGAGCAGATGCCGAAGGGGGAATGTTGAGATGAGCTGCTGCTGTAAAGACTGCTGCGACCGCGGGTCTGTTTCCGCCGAAGAGCGCGAAGCGGGGCTGCTCAGGGATTTTCTGCGGAAATTCACCGCCGACCGTTCGCTTCTGACAGCATCGGTCCTCTTCCTTGCATTGATGTCGGCAGGCTGTTTTCTTGAACTTCCGAAAGCGGTCCGCTTCGGCGGATACTTTGCCGCATGGCTGTTGACCGCGTGGAAGCTTCTGCCGGAGCTCTGGGAGGAGTGCAAAGAGAAAAATTTCTTCAATGAGTTCACGTTGATGATCGTCGCAACCGCCGGAGCGTTCCGGCTCGGAGAATATGCGGAAGGCGCGGCGGTGCTTCTCTTCTACTCCATCGGGGAGCTCTTCCAGGATCTCGCCGTGGATCATGCACGCGATTCCGTTCTCAAGATGCTCGACACGAGCGGAGACAGAATCCGGGTTTGCCGCAATGGAAAAGAAATGAACGTTTCCGTCAAAGAGGCGCAGCCCGGCGATGTCGTCGCTCTCGCCCCGGGTGAAAAAGTCCCGCTGGACGGCGAGCTGCTTTCCGGGGCAGCCGTAATGAACACTTCCGCCGTAACGGGTGAATCCCTGCCGGTCGAGATGGAACGGGGCGCAAAACTTTACGCGGGAATGATCAACGGCGGCCGTGAATGCGAACTCCGCGTTTCCGCAAGCTGGGAGCAGAGTTCAACCGCGCAGATTCTGCACAACATTGAAGAGGCGTCGGAACGCAAATCGAAAGTTCAGCGCTTCATCTCGAAAGCAGCCGCAATTTATACGCCGTGCGTAATCGGGCTCGCGGTGCTGATTACGGTTCTGCCGGCGCTGTTCGTGAAGGATTACAGCTTTTCGGACGGCTTCGAACGCGCTCTGATCTTCCTCGTGATCTCGTGTCCGTGCGCGCTGGTTGTCTCGGTCCCGCTCGGCTACTTCGGAGGAATCGGGCTTGCTTCCAAATACGGACTTTTCTTCAAAGGGGCGAACTGTCTGGATACCGTTTCGAAACTTGACTGCGTGGCATTCGACAAAACGGGAACGCTGACCAAAGGAGAACTTTCGGTTCAGTCGGTCGAAACGTTCCCCGGGGCGGACCCCTCATGGAGAGCAATGGCGGTTGCTTTGGAATCGAAGTCGAATCATCCGGCGGCGCAGGCGATTGCGCGTTCCGGAGCGGATCTTGCGGAAACGCCGCAGGCGAACGGAGTCGAAGAACTGCCCGGAATGGGACTGCGCGGAACGGTCAACGGAGCGGAGGTTCTGGCGGGCAACCGTCGGCTCTTCGATTCGCGCGGCATCGCCCTCCCCGAACAGAAGTCCGATCTCAACTGCGTTTATGTCGCGGTCAACGGCAGGGCTTCCGGCTGCTTCCTGCTCGATGACTCGCTGAAGGAGGAGGCGGAAGAGGCGCTGAAGCGTCTGCACGGCGAAGGCATCCGTTCCGCCCTGCTTTCCGGCGACCGCAAATCGGCGGCGGAACGGGTTGCGAACGCTCTCGGCATTCATGAAATTCATGCGGAACTGCTCCCGGGCGACAAGCGCAGTGTCCTGCGCGGACTGAAGAGGAACGCCGGACACGTCGCCTTTGTCGGAGACGGCATCAACGACGCGGCGGTTCTGGCGGACTCCGATCTCGGCATTGCGATCGGCAAGAACGGCAGCGACCTTGCGATCGACGCGGCGGATCTGGTGATCCGCGACGGTGATTTGCGGCGGATTCATCTTGCCATGCGGATCGGACGCGCAACCCGTTCGGTGGTCTGGCAGAACATCATTCTCGCCTTCGCCGTGAAAGCCGCTGTTCTGATCCTCGGCGCATGGGGACTCGCGACGCTCTGGGAAGCTGTATTCGCCGATGTCGGTGTCGCGATTCTCGCCATTCTGAATGCCGTGCGCATCCAGCGGATGAAAATGGATTTATAAATTCAAACCCGGGACGGCGGAACTCCGTAGACCGCTCGGAAAACGCGGGAGAAGTAAAACGGGCTGGAAAACCCCAGCCGGTCCGCCGTCTTTTTCACACTCACCAGCTTTGATAGCTGCTTCTGCGATATCACGAGTACCTA
>URNE01000469.1 GCA_900549045.1 uncultured bacterium
TTTTTTTTTTTTTAATGATACGGCGACCACCGAGATCTACACTCTTTCCCTACACGACGCTCTTCCGATCTCGGAAATTTGTTTTAAGACCAACAGGTAGACAGGAGTTTCATATGTATCGCAAAATTGCTCTATATGCGCTGTGTCTGATGATGCTGTCGGCGACGGCGGCGGAACGGTATCTGACCCGCCGGGAAGCGATCCGCGCCGCAAATGATTTCCGGCGGCAGAAACGCTATGTCGAAGCAGAACACGCGTTCCGGGAAGCGCAGAGGCTTTCCAAATCCGCCAACGAGCGTAAAAGCGCCCGTGAGTCCGCCAACGAAATGCACGGCCGGGCGCGTGCACTCCAGAACGATTTCAAAAATCAGATCGACGAACTCAAAAGTCTTTGGCGTGACGACGATTCAAGCGGCGAGGCCGCCCGCTGCTATTCCGGCATCATGCAGAGCGAAGAGTTTCCCGTCGCAATGAAATTCGAAGCATACAGAATCTGCAACGGTCTTCTCTCCCGCGACGCCAACACTGCCAGGCTCAAGGGCGATTACAAGCTCTGGCAGCAGATTCAGGCACGGCGTGCAAAAGTCGCTCAACAGGCGGCGGAGCTTCCCGATCTCCAGCTCGAAAAACACGATGAGGCACTCCGCGAGGCCATGTTCGCCTCCCGCGATGCAAAAGATTTTGAAACATGCATCCGCACCGCCGGCTATCTGCTCGAAAACGCTTCCACGCACAAGACCCGCATGAACGCCGCCGCCATGCTCGTTCACGGCTACCAGGGGATCAAAGACTACGAAAATGTCATCCGTTCGGGCAACGTCTTCCTCCGGCAGTCCACGGGTGAACTTCGCGAAAAACAGGAAATCCGCGTCATCATCGGCAATGCATGTCTCGCGCTCAAACGCTACGAAGACGCCGTCCGCGCATTCCGCGGCGTCGCAACGACGGAAGAGGAGTCCGGAAGCAACTGGCATATCCGCGCCGCGAAAAGCGGTCTCATCCGCGCTTACGAAGCGTTGAATGACGATGTCCGTCTCAAACGCGTCTGTGAGGAAATCCTTTCGCAGGGATTCGACGAAGAGCTCAACCGCCTCTGCAACGTTCAACTGTTCCGAATCGCCCTGCGTACGAACAACAAGGCGACCATCGCCGCAGCCTATCAACGCTGCCTCAAAGAGTCGGTCAACGCCGATCAGAAAGCCGGAACCATACATCTGTACATGTCCTGGCTCATCAAGGAAAAGCGGCATGAAGAAGCTCTCAAAGCCGCTCAGGAAGCTCTTGCGCTCCCCGGCTGCTCGGAACAGCAGAAAGAACGCAATCTTCGCCGTGCGGCGGAATGCTACGCACGCCTGAAAATGAACGATGATTTCAATAAATGCCAGCTGACGCTTGCGAAAACCATCCGCCGCGACACCCCGTTTGAGGAATTGCTCGCCCGTGCGAACGCCGCATCCGCAGGGAAAGACAGAGGTCTTGCAATCGGACTCGCGGAACAGGCAATCAAAGCCTCCACAAACAGCGAACAGCTTGCCCGCGCATCCCTCTTCTGCGGCAAACAGTATTTCATACGCAAGGAACACAAACGCGCACTTGACCTGTTTGAACGCGCATCAAACACGGAAGGACTTTCCATTCGCGAGCAAATAGACGCGTTCTGCAGTGCCGGACGCTGTCACGCCGCTCTCGGGAACAGCAAACAGGCGGAAGCCATCTTCCTCAAAGCTCTGAAATACGGATTCCGGCATCCCGACGTCTCCGTCTGGCTTGCGGGACCGTTCTATGAACTCACGCGCCCCATGATGAACCGGAAAGAGTTCAAGAAAGTCATCACCCTCGCCGAACGTTTCACAGGCGAAGAATTCCACCGGAATCTCCGCATTGCGGCATACCGCCAGCTCGCCTCCGCGCAGCTCCGCAGCGGCGATCCCGACGCCGCCATTGCATCCGCAGAAAACGTGCTTTCTTTAGAAAAACCCACCGTCTGGGATACGTTTGACGCCAATATGACGCTCGCGCAGGCGTACCAGAAGAAAAAAGACTACGACCGTGCGGAACACTACGCCCGCAACGCCGCAAACGGACCGGAAAACTCCGGCTCCCGCCGCTGGGCATAGTGGATTGTCGTCAATTCCTGCAAAGCAAGCGGACAGTCCAGCCAGAAGCTATGCAGCGTCCTCCGCACAATCCTTGAGGATCCCGTCATTTCCGGACGCGACAAAGTGGATTTCCGTCTCGCCTACATCGCTCTGCTTGATCCGGAAAAGGATAAAAACAAAATCAGCCAGCAGATCAATCTCTGCAAAAAAGAAGCT
>URNE01000470.1 GCA_900549045.1 uncultured bacterium
TGCTGCGGCGGAATCATAGATGCCGTTGAGGATCTTCTGAACGGCGAGTCCGGCTTCACCCGGGGCGCGGAGTGCCGTGTCGTTGAGACATGCGTTGACGAAGTTTCTGAGCTTCTGCGTGAAGAGGAAGTTCCAGGAGCTTTCGGGGAGGAATCCCGGGACTTCGTTGATCATGGTTCCTGCGGAGTCGCGGTAGATTTCCGCGGGAGACCAGGAGCCGCCGCCCTTGTCGCCCATGAAGGTGAAGTTCCAGACGTCTTCCTTGATGTGAGCGGAGAAGGAGGTTTCGATCTGCATGATGGCTCCGTTGTCGAAACGGATCTGGCCGATCGCGAGGTCTTCCACGGTGAAGGTTTTCCAATCCCAGTTGGGCCAGGGGGAGACGACTTCAGAGGGCTTGTCGCCGATGTAGGTCCAGATGTTTCCGGACGCTGCGACCGGCTTGGGGGAGCCCATGAAGTAATGCGCGACTTCGATGAGGTGCACGCCGATGTCGATCATGGGGCCGCCGCCCTGGAGCTCTTTCTGTCCGAAAACGCCCCAGTTCGGAATGCCGCGTCTGCGGAGAGCGCGGCACTTGACGAACATGATTTTGCCGAACTGTCCTTCATCGCGGGCGCGGACGAGGAACTCGGTGTTGTTATGGTATCTCTGCTGGAAGCCGACGGCGAGTTTGCGCTTGTTCTTCTTTGCGACTTTGACCATTTCTTCGCACTCTTTGACGCTCATGCCCATGGGTTTTTCGGTCATGGCATGGCAGCCGGCGTTGAGGGCGTCGATGACGGCGGGAGCGTGAACGCCGTTGGGGGTGCAGACGTCGACCGCATCGGGCTTGATCTTCTTGAGCATGACTTTCCAGTCTTTGAAGAGCGCCTTTTTCGGGAGGCCCCACTTGGATTCCATGACTTCGAGGCGTTCGGTAAGAATATCCAAGCCTGCGACGATTTCTACTTCAGGAATGTTTTTGTAAGCTTCCATGTGAGACTGGCAGATGCCGCCGCATCCGACGATCGCCACGCGGAGTTTTTTGCCTTTGAATTCTTCTTTTTTGGAGTCCATAGCAAGGGACTGCGTTCCAACACTTTTGTCAAGCGCCATTTGGATTTCTCCTTTTCGTGGATTATTCCGGCGAAAAAACGGTGTTATGGAGTAAATTAGCTGATAAAACTGCAAATTCAACAGGACGGAAGCATTTTTTTGCAGAAAAATGGGAAAAGTGTGGGCGCAAGCGCCTTGCAAGAGTCACCCTGACGGGTTCGGCAAGCGTGGGCGCAAGCGTCTCTTTGGTTTACGCTCTTCTGCCGTGACGGTCGCCGGTCAGAATGCCGCGTTTGGAGGAGCGGACGAAATCGAGGAATTCGACAACTTCTGGAAGCTGCGGAACTTCTGCGAGAGTGCGCTCGATGGCGTTTGTCGTGTTCAGCCCCTGGCGGAAGAAGATATCGTAAACTTTCTTGATTGCGTGAATCGCCTCGTGAGAGAATCCGTTTCGGCGGAGGCCCACGATGTTGAATCCGCGGATGCCGCCGTTGCGTCCGTCGCCGATCATGAACGGGGGGAGGTCGACGGAGATTGCGGAGACTCCGCTCAGAACCGCCATGCGTCCGACGCGGCAGAACTGGTGAACCGCAATCAACCCTGAAAGAAGGGCGTTGTCCCCGACTTCCACATAGCCGCCGATCGTTGCGCCGACAACCATGATGACGTTGTTGCCGACTTTGCAGTTGTGGGCGACGTGCGCGTTCGCCATCAGGAAGCAGCCGTCGCCGATCACCGTTTCGGCGCCTTCATGAGTGGCGCGGTTGACGGTCACGCCTTCGCGGAAGCGGTTGTTGCTGCCGATTTTCGTGTAGGAGACGGAGCCGTCGAATCCGTAATCTTCGGGATCGGAGCCGATGGAGGCGAAGGGGTAGACGAGGTTGTTTTCGCCCATAGTGGTATGGCAGCCGACGAAAGAGTTCGCCATGAGGCGGGTTCCGGCGCCGATTTCCACGTCGTGCTCGACGACGCAGTGGGGACCGATCTCCACATTATCCGCGAGTTTCGCGGAGGGATCGACAACAGCGGTAGGATGAATATGTGCCATAGTTTGTTCCTGATCGTTTGATTTTTCCGCATGAAAACGAAAAAGGCGGGTTTTGCCCGCCTCTTGCGTCATTTTTTCTTTGCGGCCTTCATCGCGGCTTTGGCTCTTGCTTTGAGTCTTTCGTTGTAGCGTTTGCGGCGAGCGCGCTTCTGAACCTTATTGTACTGCTGTCCCATTTGAAACTCCTTGATTTTCTATATTGCTTTACGCATTTCCGGTAAATA
>URNE01000471.1 GCA_900549045.1 uncultured bacterium
TATGCGACAGCCTCATCTCCGCTGAGGATTCGTTTTTGGGACATTATAACCTCCTGCACAAGCACGAATTATTTGCTTTTATCAATCTTCAAAACTTACCACAATTCCGCCGTTTTTCAAGCGCGTTCGGATAAAAAAAACGTTTTTTCGCGCAGATTCGAACTCCCGCGCGGAAAAACGTTCCTGAAAAATCCCCCGTGCTCGGAATCCTGTCCGGGAGCGGGGGAAAGAATGCTTATTTGCCGGACTGATACTCCTGAAGGGATTTCGGGAGTATGGCATTGCTGCGGGCGGCGGCGATGCCGGCAACCGTCGCTTTGGCGGCGGCGATTGTGGTCATGTAGGCAATATGCTGCTGGATCGCCATCATGCGGATGTAGCTGTCGTCGAGCTTTTCGCTGCGGTCCTTCGGTGTGTTGATGATCAGCTGAAGATCATGATTTTTGATCATGTCGCTGATATCGGGACGCCCCTCGCCAAGCTTGTTGACCTCGGTGTTCGGAATGGAATGTTCGTCCAGGAACTTGGAGGTTCCCTCCGTCGCATAAAGTTTGAAGCCGAGTTCATGCAGCTTCTGAACAATCGGCAGGAGGAACTCGCGGTCGCGGCGGTTCACCGTGACCAGCGCGGAGCCTTCCAGCGGAAGCGGGGCGTTTGCGGCTTTCTGACTCTTGAAGTAGGCAAGATCAAAGCTGTCCGCAATGCCGAGAACTTCTCCGGTGGAACGCATCTCCGGTCCGAGGACGGGGTCGACTTCCGGGAACATGTTGAACGGGAAGACAGCCTCTTTCACTCCGTAGTAGTTCTTGCACTTGCGTTCAAGAAGCGGAGCAAAATCGGAAAGTTTCTTTCCGAGCATGAGTCCTGTCGCGATGCGGGCGAGCGGAACGCCGGTGATCTTCGCAACCAAAGGAACCGTGCGCGATGCGCGCGGATTGGCTTCGATGATGTAGACTTTGTCGTGGCAGACCGCAAACTGAACGTTCAGGATGCCGTCGACCTTGAAATCTTTTGCAATTGCGGCTGCATAGCGCTCGATGGTTTCGAGATGTTTCTTCGGGATAGTGACCGGAGGCAGCACGCAGGCGGAATCGCCGGAGTGAATGCCGGCAAGTTCCACGTGTTCCATGATCGTGGCGACGAAGGTTTCATCGCCGTCGGAAAGCGCGTCGACTTCCGTTTCCGTTGCGTTGTCGAGGAAGCGGTCGATGAGCATCGGATATTCGGGGCTGACCTGGATGGCTTCGACGGCGTAACGTTTCAGGGTTTCTTCATCATGAATGACCGCCATGCCGCGTCCGCCGAGCACGAACGAGGGACGGACCATTACGGGATAACCGATTTTGCGTCCGAGTTCAACCGCCTGTTCGAGCGAGTGGGAAATGCCGCTTTCCGGCTGCGGGATGCCGAGCGCGATCATACGTTCGCGGAAATATTCGCGGTCTTCTGCCAGACGGATTCCCTCAGGCTGAGTGCCGAGAATGTTCACGCCGGCGTCCTTGAGCTGCTGGGCGATGTTGAGCGGCGTCTGTCCGCCGAACTGGACAATGACGCCCTGCGGTTTTTCCTTCTCGTAGATGGCGAGGACGTCCTCGACGGTCAGCGGCTCGAAATAAAGCTTGTTGCTGGTGTCATAGTCGGTGGAGACCGTTTCCGGATTGCAGTTGACCATGATCGACTCATAGCCCGCATCGCGGAGAGCGAACGCCGCATGGACGCAGGTGTAGTCGAACTCGATACCCTGGCCGATACGGTTCGGACCGCCGCCGAGGATCATGATCTTTTTGTTCGGCGTGACGGCGACTTCGTCCTTCGCATCCTTTGCGTAGGTGGAGTAGTAGTAAGCCGCGTTTTCGACTCCGGAAACCGGAACCGCGCGGAAGACGGCCTTTACGCCGAGCGCAAGACGGCGGTCTCGGACCTGTTTCTCGGAAACGTTGAAGAGAGCTGCGAGATACTTGTCGGAGAATCCGTCGCGTTTCGCCTGAATCAGCAGATCGTCGGAAAGCGTGTCGAATTCATGTTTCTGAAGCTCGATTTCGAGCGCGGCAAGTTCAGCCATCTGTTCGATGAAGTAGCGGGTGATCTTCGTCAGTTTCACGATATCATCGACGGCGACGCCTTTTTTCAGCGCTTCATAAATCTGGAAGTAGCGTTCGCTGTTCGGTGTGATGATGCGGGTGCGGAGTTCTTCGGCGGTGAGCTTTTCAAACTTCTTGACTCGGCCGAGTCCGGAGCGTCCGATTTCGAGTGAGCGTATCGCTTTCTGGAACGCTTCCTTGAAGTTTCTGCCGATGCTCATG
>URNE01000472.1 GCA_900549045.1 uncultured bacterium
CGCCTGTTCCGTCGCCGGCGACGGAGTCGCGGACCGCCCGGTTCGCATAGCTCGCCACATCGACGGGCATTCCCAGATCTTTGAGTTCGATGTTGCGGATTTCGAAATTCCCGCATGCGTTTTCAAAGCCGATGACGAGACGGAACAGTTTCAGATCGGCGGGAACCCGAATGATTTTTCTGAAAGAGGTCCAGTCCTTCTGAGCCGGGTTGATGCGGATTCCGTCCCACGCCGTTTCTCCGTTTTTCCGGAACATGGCGAACTGAATATACCCCTGTTTTTTTCCGCCTTCCGCGGGGGCATCCATCCAGCGGGTCTCTGCGGAAAATTCCACGAGATGCCCCGCAAACGATTGCGGGATATTTGTCCGGACACCTTGTTTGATGAATTTCACATCTTTCGGCCAGACAGGAAGCGAGCATTTCAGAACGCCGTTTTCCCAGATAAAGCTGCTGGCGACATTTGCCGGAACGCAGGTTTTCTGTTTGAAATCCCGTTCGCCGAGGGTTTCCGCCAAAAGCATGACGGACGCAAGAGAGAGTCCGAGTGCGAGAATTAATTTTTTCATTTTTTTGGTTTCCTTATTCTGTTGTTGGTTTTATTTCGGATTGTCCCCTTCGCCCCAGTACCAGGAGTTCCAGGCGCCGCCCGGGAGATACCGTTCTTTCTGAAGAAGAACATGACCGTCCGCAAAGGTCTGGTTCGCAGTCAGGCCGGGATGGCGGTAGCTGATCAGCCCCACATTGTATACTGGCACCGGAGCCACTAAAGTCGCATAACCCCTCGTGGATTTCATATCTGCATAGAGCAACCGTTCGGAAGGACGCTTCAGACGGGAGATCCAGCGGTTGTTTATGTAATAATCGCTATCGCCCTTCACCATGAAGAGATTCATTCCGATATGCTGGTTCCCGACATTTCTCACATTGAAAAGCTCTGTGACCGCGGGGCATGCAAAACAGGCAAGAGCGGGTTTATTCAGATCATTGGGCTCCGAATCAAGGAACTGGTATCCGCGCTCAATCGGTTTTTTGGTGATATAGCTCCAGAGAAGAGTCATTTCCACCACCCTGGTCGAGCTTGTACCAATGTTGATTTCATGAGAGACGGGCAAACATCCCAGATTGTCGTCCGCATACATCTGCGTATATGTGCCGAGCTGTTTCTGATTGGAGGTGCACGAGATCGCTCTGGCTTTCTCCCTTGCGGAGCTCAACGCAGGCAGGAGCATTCCTGCGAGGATAGCAATAATCGCAATTACTATGAGGAGCTCTATGAGGGTGAATTTGTCGGATTTCCGCTTCGAGTGCGGAACGAATGCCGTTTCCGGTGAATGTTTCATCATGTTTTTCTGCCTTTTTTGTGTTTTTGTGTTCGTTTGGTTGTCCTGGGTCATGGAAAGAAGATGTTTCAGAGCCTGCCTCCTGCGTGTTGTGTTATTTTTATCAGTTTTGTCGGAAGCAATGCAATGATGCGCAGTTGTTCACGCAACAGCGGACGGTTGCGCAGATAGAATGCGACAAAATCCTGAAGAGAATCCACATTGAAGTCGATGTAGGCGTCCAGCTCCGAAATTTCCTTGTTTTTCCGAATTTCGCAGATGTCTTCCGGATTGTTGAACATCAGGCGGAAAATCTTCGCCTTGTCGCGCGTCAGCAGAGGCGCCAGAGCCAGCCACGGCGTACCGTTCTGGTAGAAATAGGCGTCGTAATCCTCCTTGTGGTTCTCATAGAATTTTATCAGATCCAGATGACTATTGTAGCAGATCATATCGCACCGGACTTGCGGATAATAGAGCGAAACGTGTCCGCAGAAAATGGAGGAGCGTTGCGCAGAGTCTTTTTGTAAAGGATTTGCGAAAACAGCGATTCTGCCGAATCGGCTGCAGAGAAAATCCGCGGCGATATGAGTTCCGCCGAGATTGTCGGCGGCAATATGCAGTTCCGCTTCCGGAGCGTTCTCACCGAAAAGACTCACGCGGTAAACCGACGGAGAAATATCGCGTGCGATGCGGAACCATTCGGAATTCTGAATTCCGGAAAAAATCACGACATTGGCGTCCGCCAGTTCCTTGCGGAGTTTGCCCGGATGGCGGAACGAATCCGTCAGGACCGTGTTGTAATTCTCCAGCTGAAGGCGTTTGAAGACATTCCCGGCAATCCATTCGGAATAAAGATTGTCGATGGAGACATCCACCACGACCTTTTCAATTTTGCCGCTGTTCTGCACCATGTATCCGTGAATGTTGAGAAGGCGCACAACGGCTTCGCGAGTCGCGGGCTTGACATTCGCAGCTTCGCGCA
>URNE01000473.1 GCA_900549045.1 uncultured bacterium
ACTCTGGGTGTCACTCTTCACCCGTCACGCCGGAACACCGATGCTCTGGTGGCATGATTTCGTGCATGTGAACAAGGAATATTTTCACTACCGCGCATTTCGCCGCTTCCTCGACGGGATAGACCTGCGGAGCAGTCCGCCGCGCTACGGTCGGATTGAAGTCGCAGCGAAGCTTGCGCCGGAACAGCACGGATTTCTGACGCGGATCACAAAAAATCTTCCGCCGTTTCTGCACCGCGCCATCCTGCCCGAAAAGCGGCTTTCCGGACTTGTTCTCGCGCAGGAAAACGTTCTTTTCGGCTGGTTCTTCAACGAATATGAATTGGCCAATTACCGTATCGACCAGTCGCTGGTTCCGCATTCCACGGAAATCACTCTTTATCCGGAGCTTGAGACGAAAGCCGGCGCATACATGATCCGCTGGTTCGACACCGTGACGGGCGAATATGTTTCTTCTTCCATGCTCATTCATTCCAAAGCGGGGAAAGTAAAAATTCCCGCGCCGGACATCAGACTTGATCTGGCGTTCAAAATGTACCGGATCGGGGAGGTGCGCTGATGCGGATTCTGTTCCTCTTTCTGCTTGCATCTGCGCTCTTTGCGGAGGAGTGGCGCGAACCGGATGCGCAGTACCGTCTGACGGTGAACCACGACGTCGTCGGTGAATGCGGCTTTCTCGACTTTATGAAAATCTGTCTTCCTGTCACGCTCGAAAATGGCGTTGCGGTTTACTCGGAAGGGAAGCCTGTTGCAGTGCATCAGTACAATGCGGATCATCTCCTGCTTCCGGCGTCTCTGGAGAAAACGGTCTATACCGTTTATTACGGTTTTTCGAAGAAACGCCCGCTTCAGCGGATTGATTCCCGGATTGCTCCGCCGTCCAACATCCGCTTGAGTCAGTCGGATTTGTCGCGCAAATTCCCGAAAAGCGCGCAGGAACTTCTGACGCCGGAGGAATTCCGGAAGAAGAATCCGTCGCTCCGGAGCGTCCGGGAACTGCGCCGCGCCATCGGGAAGTATTCCGTTCAGCGCATTGAACTGCTGACCCGTCTTCATGCGAAAAGCGCGCCGGGCAAAATTTCTCCGGCAAGATTCCTGCAAGCCGGCACGGCGCTCCGGAATCAGGTAAAGAATCTGCCGGACGCGCTGAAAAAAGATTTGGAAAACGCATATTTTGCGCCCTTCCGCCGGAGACCCGGCCGTCCGGTTTCACGAATCTTCTTCACCCGCCGTCCCTTTGACACGGACCGCGAGTTCTCCAGTCTCTTTTCAGGTCTGCTTGCCGTGAAAGAGAGCGGCGAATACGAATTCCGGCTGAATACGAATTCGACGCGGATTCTGCAGGTGGACGGGAAGACGGTTCACAGCCGCATCGGGATCTTTCAGAGCCCGGATGCGACCGCCATCGGGAGCACGGATACTGTGACCGTTCCGCTTTCGCGCGGGCTGCATCCGTTCCGGTTCCTTTACGCCAAAGGCCCGGTCGGCACCTGGGCGGCGGTTTCGTGGCGCAAGCGGGGGGAGGGGGAGTTCCGCCTGCTCGATGAAAATGATTTTGCTCCGGGATTTCCCCTCATCCCCGTCCGTTCCGAGGGGAGGGGAGGGGGGCTTTGCCCGATCGTTCTGCGGGATGATTCCCTTGCGCTCAAAACGGAAAAATGGAATTCGGCGCCCTTCATCCATTATACGGTTCTGTCTCCGGAAAAATCCTTTCACTGGGAACGCAACGGAGAAAGATTCGATATCGGGAACGGATATTTCGTGATGCCCGAATCAACCGTTTTGCGTCTGGTTCCCGATTCTCCGGGCTGGCTGCCTCTGCAGATTCTCCACAAGACGGGGGCAGGGGAGAAGGCCGCTGTTTTGCCAAACCTTTCCCTGCACCTCTGGGCTCCGCACTTTCTATATGATGATGAATCCGCCACGATCACCGCGGAAATCCGCAATGGACACCCCGTTGACGTGAAAGCTGTTTTCGAAGTTTGTTCACTGAAGCCGGATTCCGTCATATCCAATGGCAGGGAGGTGATTTCGCTTCCCGCGGTTCCGCTGGAAAACGAAAACCGTTATGCGCAAACCAGGATTCTGAAAAAAGATTTTCAAGTTCAAGGGCGTTGCGCAAAACAGGGACTTTATAAAGAATTTTCGCTTTCGCTTCCGGGACTCGAAACGGGGAAATGTCCGATACGCATGGAGCCTGTCGCCAATCTGCCGCCGGAACTGAAAACATCGCCGGACGGATTAACCGACTGCCGCGGGGTTCGTCTGATTCCGCTTCTGCACCGTCC
>URNE01000474.1 GCA_900549045.1 uncultured bacterium
AACATAATGAATATTATGTAAAGTTCCGGGAGGCTGAAGCATTCAACAAAAAATTGAAGGAGGTAGTCACCATGAATGCGGAAGGAAAACATACCAGCATCAGTCCTGTAAAAAGAAGATTTGCGAAGTTCACCCTTATAGAGCTCCTTGTAGTAATTGCGATCATCGCCATCCTTGCCGGGATGCTTCTGCCGGCCCTGAACGCGGCACGGGAGAAAGCCCGCGCCATGCAGTGTCTCAGCAATCTCAAAGGCATCGGAACGGCGTTCACCCAATACACGATGGACAACAACGGATACGCTCCGCACGCCCTGGGCAATCTTGCGGGCAGGACAGGACTAATGACACAGGGAAAGTGGCAGGACATGCTCTACCCCTACACCGGAGGCAAAGGTGAAATTTTCGATTACTCTTCGTGGGAACGGAGAAGCGACTATGAGTTCCGTCCCCGCGGAATATTCCGCGATCCGGCGGAACGCGACCAATGGTATGATGTTTTTACCAAAGTCCGCCATTACACAATCAACTACTGGATCAGCGGTTATGACGGCAGTCCGTTCAAAGACAGAAATCTCAACAGAATATCCCGGGCATCCACCTGCATCACCGTTCTGGACGCGAAAGGCGACGCCAGCCAGGTCCCGGCGATTTCCGACCATGTCGCCGACTGCCACAATCAGAAGGAAGCGCATGTCGACTACGCGCGTCATCCCGGAATCCGGGCGAATATTCTCTTCCTCGACGGTCATTCCGCGGCAATGAGCCGGAGTCAAATCCCGTATTCCTTCGGGTCCGCCCGCGGAGTTTACTACTGGTACGGATCTTTGAAAGATCTCGGCTATCCGGAATACAAATAACGCAAAGGGGCAACGATGAAACACACAATTCTTTTTGCAATCACAAGCATGTTCGCCGCATGCGGAGTCTGCGCGGCGGGAAATCTCGTTTTCAACTCCAGTTTCGAACTCGAAAACGCTGGATGGAACGAACACGTGTATCACAAGTCGAACAGGGCGGACGGAAGTTACCGCAGCGCAGTCTCATACCCTGCCGGAGACGCCGTTTCCGGCTCCCGGGCGCTGCGCATCGAGCCGGGACCGGAAAATGTGGACACGATGGTTTTCAGTTACAACTTCCCGGTAAAGAAAAATACCGACTACACGTTTTCCTTCTATCTGAAACAGGTAAAACCGGGTCCCGTTTCCTTCGCCCTTGATCTGCTTTCCTTGCAGCGCGCACTTCGTTATGACGCCTCCGGACGCATTCTTCCCGACACGGGTTTTGCCAATGCGGCAAAGGAAGTCTTGACCAAAACCGGACGCGCCAAAGTGACTCTTTCCGGCAACTGGACTCGTCAAATCCGCACATTCAACAGCGGGAATCACTCGGCATATTCCATCCGCATCTACATGGGCGGAGGAAGCAAGGGAGCCGTCCTGATTGACGATGTGCAAGTCGAAGAGGGACGCTCCGCAACCGCCTATGCTCCCAAAGAGGCGCTGGAACTGGCAATACAGACGGAAAGCGGACTGTATGAAGAACCCGGACAAATCAACGGCAAAGTATACGCGGTTTCCTACACCTCCGACCTGAACCGGAAAACCGAACTTACGCTGATCGACGACTTCTACGACCGCGAAATTGCAAAGCAGACGGTCGATCTGAATCTGAAAAAAGGAAAAGTTGCGGTTGTTCCTTTCACGTTCAAAGGGAAACTGCCCTACGGTTCGTATCAGATCTTCTCTTCGCTCCACCCCCGCATTACAACCGGAGCATTTGTCCGCGACTGGAATCAGCAGCCGGAAACAATCCGGTTCAACCGGATCAAACGAGGCGATGAATCCTATCTCTCCGCCGCAAAATTCGTTGCGGTTCCGAAGCCGCGCAAAAAGACGGATGAAGGTTTCCGTATCGGCACAACGGGGTCTTATACGCCGGCGGGCGACAAATACATTGTGTCGCACTACGGCCCCACGGAAAACAGAATTCAGCTCATCCGTCTCGCAGGCGGAAACGTTCACCGGACATGGGACGGAGCGCTTGCTCTCTGGAAAACGATTGAACCGGAACAGGGAAAATTCGACTGGACCCGGACCGATTATGAAATTGAACAGGCGGCCAAAACCGGCACGGACGTCATGTGCGTCATCGGCGGACTCCTGGGCGATCATCGCGGAATCGACGTCTTCCTCCCGAAATGGGTTCGCGACCGCGACCGTTCCGGAAACCCGAACGGCACCCAGATCCGTCATGATCCGCATCAGCGT
>URNE01000475.1 GCA_900549045.1 uncultured bacterium
CGTCCTTCTCTGGTCCATCGACCCGGAGAACTGGCGCAACCGCCCTGCCGCTGCCGTTGTGGATTTTGTCGTCCGGCACGCGGAAAACGGAGACATCATTCTCCGGGATCTCCATATCAGCTACAAAAAAGGAAATCACTGAACATTGCTTACACGCGGATATGCTGCGGAAAATGAAACTCTTAACCCTCTTTAATAAAAAGGACCTTATATGAACAATGATCTCCCACACTCAACGGTGCGCAATTTCGATTCCGCGCCAATCTCCATCAAGTCTGTTGCGAACCGGACTTTCGCTTCGGATTCCGCCTGGAAAGGCTGGACCGATCAGGGACCGGAAAACGATATGCGGATCTTCCGGAAAGAGGAGTTGCGCGTAAAACAATTCGCTTTTGAGATTCTTCCCGAAGGCGGACCGCAGTGTCTCGCCCTCTCAAAACGCTTCCCCGGTTTTGCCCGGACCGCGGAAACAGAGACCTCGAACCGGATCGGAAACTATATTCTACTACTCCACACCGGCGCATGGCTTGAAACAAATTCCTCCTGCGGATACCTGACCGTTGAATATGCGGATTCAACCCGCGAAGAATTTGAAATTCTCAAAGGTCGCGATCTCCAAGACTGGCACCAGCCGAAAACGGCAGTCAACTACAAACTTGCATGGTACGGCATGGACGGCCAGAGCTACCGCAATCTCGGATTTTCCGCATTTCCCGTCCGCCCGAAACCGATCCGTTCCCTGAAATTCACCGCGGGGCCCGGCTCCATCTGGCTGGTTGTCGCAGCAGCCTGCGCAACGGGTGAAAAAAATCCTGCGGAAACCATTTCCGCTCCGCATTTTCTGGATGCGGATCCGCAAACGTTCTACAAGACCGCCGACCCGCTTTCCGGCATTCCCGGTGCGAAATTCCTAGGACTCCTGAAAACAAAAACCAGCTCGGAAATCCGCAAATCCATCGTCGGCGTCGGTTTCGAAACACTTGACCGCGAGACCTTCGATCCGGAAACCGTGTACGATGTACTCGGCGAATCCGGCATCAAACACGCCCGCGTTCAATGCGGATGGCGAAAATGCGAAAAAAAACCGGGCGTCTACAATTTCTCCTGGCTGGACGGCATCGTCGATAACCTTCTTCGGCGAGGCGTCGAAGTCTGGCTTCAGCTGTCCTTCGGAAATCCGCTCTATACGCCGAACTCGAAATATGACGCATTCAAAAAGGAGCATCCCGGCGAGGAACCTGTTTCAGGATTTCTGCGCGGATTCGTTGCCGACACTCCATTCTACCATGGTCCCGAAGCGATGAACTCATGGCTCCGTTTCGTCTCCGCGCTAACGGAGCATTACAGGAACCGCATCCGTGATTATGAAGTCTGGAATGAACCGGACGGCAACTTCTTCTGGGCAATCAACAGCGTTCCCCCTTATTCCGGCGTCTCCCCCGAAGAGATGCAGAAACGGACCGCCCGCGATTTCTTCGAATTCACAAAGCAAACCGCTGAAGCGGTCCGAAGCGTCAGACCGGACGCGCGGATCGCCGTTTGCCCATCAAAACTCCACGGCGTCTATATGCGCGAACTTGGAAAACTGGGGATCGGCAAAGTCATCGACATTCTGGCGTGCCACACCTATGACGCCACGACACAAGCCTTCGACCAAGCACATTACAATCAGATCCGGGCAATCATCCGCCCGAAGGAAATGTGGATGGGAGAAGGCGGAAGCCTTTCAAAGGGTGATCCGACCGCCATTACGCTCAGTGGACTTTTCGCCGCAACGGAACTGTCCCAGGCAAAGCACAACGCCCGACGTCTGACCACAGACGCCGGATGCGGAATGCACCTGTCGTCAATTTACACGATGAGCGATCTCAAAAGCTACTGGTCTAACGGGAACGATTCCTCCGCCGGGATCTACTGTCGCAAGGAGCGGCGTCCAAAGCTGGCGTATTACGCCATGCAGTCTATCGCAACGCTGTTCGACGGCATGGAAATTGCGCCGGATCTCGGGCTTTATCCGGATATCCCGCTCAACAACACATCGGTTCTGGCGAAAAACGCGCTTCAGTGTTTCGCCTTCCGGAAAAACGGTATTCCGCTGTTTGCGGTCTTCTCGCCGGAAATCATACTTTTCAACCCGGAACCGATCCGCTGCGCCGTTGAATGTTCAATGGACGGACCCGAAATCAAAAACCCCGTCGTCATTGATCCTTTGCGTCAGAAGGTCTACAGCCTCCCCGCCTTGTACAGCGAGGGGGGCCTCTCCATT
>URNE01000476.1 GCA_900549045.1 uncultured bacterium
TCCGGCGACTGGCGCACTGCACTCCGCGGGAGTTCCGCAAACGCCGCAAACTCCCGCAGGGACCCACAGAATAACTCAGAAAAAAAATTAAAACATACAAGAACAGAAACGACAAAAAGGAACTCAAAATGAGTAAAAATCATACAAACGGATCTTCCGCGGAGACCGGAAAATGATTTTCAACCGTCCATTGACCGATGAAGAACGCAGACGCGCTCAAATCAACTACAACCGATACAGCCTTGTCAACGGCGCGTCATATGTCTGCCTCGGCGAAACCGTGGTGATTCTGTTTGCCCTCAAACTGCATGCGCCGAATGTGCTGATTGCGGTTGTCGGATCGATGATCTACTTCGGCTATCTGCTCCTGCCGCTCG
The DNA here is from genome assembly GCA_900549045.1 of uncultured bacterium. Lineage (GTDB taxonomy): Bacteria > Verrucomicrobiota > Lentisphaeria > Victivallales > UBA1829 > UBA1829. The sequence goes on from URNE01000476.1 coordinate 378, forward strand.
GAGTGCTGCGCACGGGATGCGTCGGCGCGGCGCGGAGCCAGGCGGACTTCTGGGTCTGGCGCAACCTCGCGGCTCTGCTGGCGGCCTCCGGCGCGGTTGCGGCGCTGTTCAGCGAACATCTTGCATGGGGACTCCTCCTCGCGGGCAGTTTTCTGTTCTACGGATTCCGCGCGGCGGGTGTGGTGATGGCCCAGCCGCTGCTCGGCGACATCACGACCGACGCCGACCGCGCAAAGCTGCTCGGCGAATCAAGCGCGCGGTTCTACATTCTGAGCGTCATCACCCTCGCCGCAATCACCTTCATCGTCGGCTGGTGCGACAACATCTGGGTTCTGACCGCAATCATTGCGACGGGCGCGCTCACAGGAATCGCCGCCTCGACCTTTGTCCGCCGGATCGACGAGACCTCCGCCATCCGCGACACGGCGCGGAAACCGCTTCTTCCGCAGCTCCGCTCCGCGCTCGCCGACCGCTCCCTGCGCAAACAGATTTACGCGGGCGCGGTGTTCAACCTCGGCAACATCATGCTTGCGCCGATTTCGGTCATGGCGCTCAAACGCGGATGCGGAGTGAGCGACCGGGCGGCGATTCTCTTCTCGCTTCTTCAATTCGGAGCGGCTGCGTTCGGCTCCAAACTGACCGAGCCCGTAACGCGCCGGATCGGCACGCGCGGACTTGCGGTTCTGACATATCTGCTGATCTTTCCTGTCTGCCTGTTCTGGATTCTGGTTCCCGCGCCCGGAGCATCGCTGCCGGCACGCTGCATGCTCGGCGTTCCGTTCCTTCTTCTGGGAATCTACATTGCCTCCTACAACAACGCCATGATCGGCTACTTCCTGATCTCCGTCCCGAAAGAGCGTCAGGTGGCGGGCTCGATGTTCATCAACATTCTGACGGGCGTCGCGGCAAGTCTCGTTTCGATGCTTGCCGCGGGAACGCTTCTGAAATTTTCCGAGCATTTTTTCGGTTCGGGACTTCCGATGTTCCGCGCGTACTTCGCCTCCGCCGGAGGCATTTTTCTCCTGACCTTCCTTCTGATTCTGCGTCTCGATTCGTTCAAGGGAAAGTGAGGTTTCCGGAGGCTCATGTTTTTCTCTGCTTGAAAACAGCTGAAAACAGCGGTATATTATTGTTTTATCAGCAAAAACCACGCAGAGAAAGATGATTTCATTAAAATGTTCCGTTCAAACTTCAGAGAACGCATGGACCGTCTGGCGGATTCCGTTTCCCGAAATATTACACCATCCCCGCTCCTTTGGACGGCCTTCGCGGTCACCGTTGCAACAACTCTTCTTTCGATGTTTTTTCTGACAGACGTCTACCGGGACGTCGGCAATGTCTACGCGACCGGAACCCGGCTGTTCGCAAACGGGCATTTTTCTGAAGCCATGAATCCCGCGCTTCCGATTCTTCAGATTCTGATCGGCGGAATCATCGCTTATCTCACACCGCTCGATCCGCTGAAATCGCTGATTCTGACCTGCGGACTCCTTTACGCCGCGCTCATCCCGCCGCTCTATTTCCTGCTGAAACGCTTTCTGACGCCCGTCTCCGCAGCTTGGGGCGTTCTGCTGACAGTCTGCGCGCCGAAACTCCTGAGATTCAGCATATCCGGAACGCCGGAATCCGCGAGAGACTTCTTTCTCGTTCTCCTCGTCTATCTCATCTTCCGCTTCTTCGACAAACAAACGATCGGGAAGGCCGTTCTGATCGGTCTGGCGCTGACGGGGTTCACGCTCTCCCGTTCCGAAGGCCTCCTGGTGAGCGCGGCGCTGATCCCGGTTCTCTTCTGCTTTCTCCTCCGGATTCACTGGAATGAGAGCTGGAAAAGCAAACTCCGCACCTCCGTTTATTTCACATTCCTGACCGGATTTTTCTTTCTGC
>URNE01000477.1 GCA_900549045.1 uncultured bacterium
TTTTTTTTTTCAAGCAGAAGACGGCATACGAGATCTGATCGTGACTGGAGTTCAGACGTGTGCTCTTCCGATCTCGGTTTCCCGTTTTTTCACTCCTGCGCTCTCCTCCGTATCGCTGCATCTCGGGACGATCGGACGCGTGGCAGCGGATCTGCTCGAACAGCAGCTGGCGGGAAAGAAGGAGCGGCCTTCCGAAGTCGTTCCGTGTGATCTTGTTTTAAGAAAGTCAACCTGAAAGGAGATTTCAAAATGGATAAAACTCTGGTTCTTCTTGCCGCCGGAATGGGGAGCCGCTACGGCGGACTCAAGCAGCTCGACGCCCTCGGTCCTCACGGGGAAACTCTGATGGATTACTCGGTCTTCGATGCGGTCCGCGCCGGTTTCAACAAAATCGTTTTCATCATCCGCCGCGACATCGAAGCGGATTTCAAGCGCGTGATCGGTTCCAGATACGAATCCGTCGCCGATGTGCAGTACGCGTTTCAGTCGCTCGATGATCTTCCCGGCGGATTCACGGTTCCCGAAGGACGCGTCAAGCCCTGGGGGACGGGGCAGGCGGTCTATGCCGCGCGCAACCTCGTCAAGGGACCGTTTGCGGTGATCAACGCCGATGATTTTTACGGAGCGGACGGTTTCCGCAAGCTTGCCGCCGCGCTTGATTCGGGGAATCCGCAGGAGTTCTGCATGTGCGGTTTCTATCTCGAAAACACACTTTCGGAAAACGGTTCCGTTTCGCGAGGAATCTGCCGGCTGAACGCGGATCACACGCTCCGCACCGTCGTTGAACACACGAAAATCGAGCGCAGGAACGGACTGATCGTCAGCACACTGGAGGACGGCGGCAGCGTCGTTTTCACCGGACGCGAAGTCGTTTCCATGAACATGTGGGGGTTCCAGAGTTCGCTGTTCGATGCGCTTGAGACGCAGTTCATTGATTTCCTCAAGGCGCACGGAACGGAACTCAAGAGCGAGTTCTACATTCCGTTCGTCGCCGATACGCTTGTCAGGCAGGGCAAAGCGACGGTCAAGGTGCTGACTTCCGACGATTCCTGGTTCGGCGTGACCTACCAGGAGGACAAACCTGTCGTGAAGAACGGACTCGAAGCTCTTGTGAAAGCCGGAAGATATCCGGAAAAACTGTTTCAGGCATGACAATGAGAACTCAGAAAGATATTGAAAAACTCTGTGCGAATTTTTCCATTCCCGGCGATTTCGTCTCGGCGGAACCTTACGGGAGCGGACACATCAACGACACTTTCGCGGTAGTCTACAGCCAGGCGGGAAGTCTGATCCGCTACATTCTTCAGCGCATCAACACGGAAATCTTCCGCTATCCGGCTTCGCTTATGGAGAACATCCGCCGCGTGACGGAGCATCTGCACCGCAAATCCGCAGGTTCGCGCAGCACGCTTACGCTTGTGCCCGCACTCGACGGACGCGTCTGGTTCCGCGACGGCGAGGACAACTGCTGGCGCGTCTACCTCTTCATCGAACATGCGAAGAGCTACGATGTGCTTGAAACGGAAGAGCAGGCGTTCGAGGCGGCGCGCGCGTTCGGCAAGTTCCAGGCGGATCTCGTCGATCTCCCGGGGCGTCTCGCCGAAACCATTCCGGATTTCCACAATACGCCGAAGCGCATCGCCCAGCTCGAAGAGGCGGTCCGCGTCGATTCCTGCGGACGCGTCAGGAGCGCGGAGGCGGAAATCGAGTTCATTCTTTCGCGCAAGGAGGAGGCGGACACCCTGCTGAAGCTGAACCGCGAAGGCGCCATTCCGGAGCGCATTACGCACAATGACACCAAACTCAACAATGTCCTGATCGACGTTGAAACCGGACGCGGCATCTGCGTGATTGACCTCGATACCGTCATGCCCGGGCTGGTGCATTACGACTTCGGCGACATGGTCCGGACCGGAACCAGCCCCGCCGCCGAGGACGAACGCGATCTGGACAAAGTCACCATGCGTTTCCCGATGTTTGAAGCGCTTCTGCGCGGAATATCCGTCGATAAAATTCATGACATTACAAGGATAGATAAATGGTTCTTAAACAAAATCAAAAATCTTGTCAATTTCGAGCGCAGCCTTAAAAGCGGCATGACGCATGAAAAGTATATCCGCGGAAAGCAGCTCGGATATACGGATGACGCGCTGAGCCGCCTGAGCGGAGAAGAGCTTTCGGAGCACAAAAGCTTTGCATATAAAATGGTTGACACCTGCGGCGGCGAATTTGCCGCGCAGACGCCCTACTTCTA
>URNE01000478.1 GCA_900549045.1 uncultured bacterium
AGTCTGCTGGGAAAAGATATTCATGACGATGCCGGAATCTTTCTGGCTCCGCGAAAACATATCGAAACCGCTCTTGCCTATGGACTGAACGGCTTCTGTGTTGACATTGTGCGTCCCGAATGGTACACCGGAATAGGACACTTCTTCCGGGGGGCGGAGGGAACCCCGTTCAAGATCGCACTCTGCATGGATAGTCTGAACTACAGCAATGAACGTCTGCTGAAAGGTCTCTCCGGATTTATTCAGAAATTCAAGGATCATCCAAATACATGCAAGATCAATGGACGGATGGTCATCTTTGTATATAATATCGGAGGAAAAAACATTGATGAATGGCTGAAAGTCCGTAATGAATTGAAAAACAAGGGACTGGACGCCTATTATATCGTTCAGCCCGCACACGAGACCTCCATGTGGGACAATCCGGCAAAACTGGCGGATGCCCTGCGCGGATTTGAAGGCTTCTACGATTTCGGCTGTAACGGTTTCACTTCAGACGAAATGAAACAGAGACTTGCCAACGGACGCGCCGTTTTGAACAAATCTCCCCGGCCGGACAGCATCTTCTGTGCGGGAATCGCCATTGGATACATCGGAAAAGGCTCTTCCTTTTATCGTCCTTTCCTGAACTCCGGAACTTTGCGGTCAAACTGGGAAGCGGCACTGGCGAACAACGCCGACTGGGTCTGCCTGACCACCTGGAACGATTACATTGAAAGTACCCAGTTTGAACCGAGTGTCATCAACCGCGACAACCTGCTGCGGATCAACCGGGAATATCTTGCGCAATGGCGGGAAACTCCGGTGGTCCAGCGTCCTCCGCAAGTGATTTATTCCTATCACGAAGATATTGTGCTCGGCGATGACATGACGCTGGAAGTCATGAATTTCAGCTACACCACGGCTCCGGCATCCGCAACAGTCCGCCTGCTTGATCCCGCGGGAAAAGTTTTGAAACAGTTCCCCGCCATTCCCCTGAATCCCGATTCTCTGTCTGTCACGACCCTCCGTCTGAAACATGAGGAGATGAAAGACTGGGGCATGATGCGTATTCAGGCTGCCGTGACGGAAAATGGGAAAAATCACGACTGGCGGGAACTCTACCCGATTACCCGGCGCTCCGGACGGCCAGAAAACGTGCGGACCATCCGCCTGCGCCAGGACGATATCGGCAATCAAAAGGCCTATTTGCAGATCCAGAAAGACAAGGATGGACACATCGCCGCAAACATCCGTTTGAATTCCTGGTGCTTTGCGGGGAAAGCGGAACTGCTCCGTAACGGCTTCCCCATCATGGATACGGAAATCCGGCACAAAAGAAAACCGGTCTGGGAATATTCCGCCGTATTGCCTGCACTGCGGACATCGCCCGGAGACGTCTATATTGTCCGGTTCACCGATGTCGCCGGCAGAATCACATTCAGCCATCCGGTCCGCTATATCACCGGGTCGTCAAAACTCACGGAACTCCCCGTCATCGTCACCGGATCGGACTACGATGAAAACTGGCCTCTCTGGAAAAAACGCATCTCCCGTCTGGACCGTCCACAGTTGACCTCCATGCGAGTCCCGGAATACGATGTTTTCTCGATACGCTACAATTTTGACCAGCCCGTGAACGGTCTCCTGTTCTCCACTTCCGGCTGGACATTTCCTGCACAAAGGGGATGCGGCAAAGGTTTCGACTTCGGACCGCGGAAAGAAAGTGTACCGAGCTGGCGGAAAACTGCCGGACCCGACGGCAGAGAACGGACCGTTCTGGCATTCGACGGCAAAGAGAATGCGGTCGCGATCACAAACCGCGCAATGCCCTCCGGTCCGTTCACAATAGAGTTGTGGATCAAACCTGAAACAAAGGGTTCCGAAATGATTCTGTTCACAGATAACAGCGGGATCACTCTCAAACTGAACAGCCGCCTGCAGCCGGAATTTCTGCGCCATGGTCACATCACCCAGGCATCGGCATATTCCTCCGAACCGGTTTCAACGGAAAAATGGACCCATATTGCCGCAGTATACGACGGGAAAAGCCTTCAGATCTGGCAGAACGGCAGAAAAACTGCGGAAACTCCTGCCCCGACCTGTACAAATCCGATTAATTCCGTCTCGCGCATCGGTAATACACTTTTGCTCGACAATGGCTTCCAAGGCGAAATGGCAGGATTCTCTCTGGAAGGCGCCGTCCGGACTCCCGGCACATTCCGTCTGATGAAACCATGAACAATTTTCAAAGAAAAGGCATTTCAAAAATGA
>URNE01000479.1 GCA_900549045.1 uncultured bacterium
GCGGCGGCGCGGTTCAGGCGTTCGCCTCGGCGGGAATCCGGGTGATCGGCGGAGCTTCAGGCAAAGTCCGCGACGTCGTACAGGGACTCCTCGACGGCACGCTTCAGGTCCGCTCGGACTTCCATTGCCATCACCACGACTCCGGGGAACACCATTGCGGTTCGCACGGCTGCGGCTCCCACAGCTGCGGACACTGAGTTCAATCCGCCCGGCATCCGCGGAGAACGCCGGGCGTTTTTCATTTCAGAATCAAACTGAATTCCCTGAAGCGAAGCTCCGTGCCGGAATCCAGCATCCGGAGCGCGGTCAGACGGACCGCCGAAGCGGAAACCGGAGCAAAAACGACTCGCTGAGGAACCGGATTCGCACGGAGATTCGAAAACTCGCCCTCCGCAACCGTCCGCCAGCCGGAATCCGACAGAACTTCAAAACGGTAACGGTCCGGCGTGCCGTTCGGAACATCCTCAAACGGGGTGAAGACAAATCCGCCGATTCCGCAGTTTTTGCCGAGCCGCCACTCCGTCGTCATCCCGTTCGTTTTTCCCTGTTCAAGAATCCTGCAATTCTTGCGGACAGGAGCGGAAACAGGCTCCTTCCGAAGCAGTTCCGCGGGAACAAGACGGATGGAAACGGTCAATTCGACCTCCTCCGGTTCGGCGTCCGGCAGGGCGATGCGCAGAGCCTCGCCTGCAACCTCAGAAAACGTTTTCAGACGGCGGAGTCCGATCGCTTTTCCCGAAACCAGGGGACGCCACACGCCCTCCGTCCGGAGCTCCACGGCATAGCGGCGGACCGCTTCCCCCTGCTCCGTCATATTCTCCGAAAGCTCCAGCAGGTTGAACCGCTTCGCTCCGCCGAATTCAATCGTAACTTCAGAGCGGGAAGTCAGGGAGAATGTACGCGAAAACAATGCGGGTGAATTCAATGCATCCACCGCGCGTTTGAACTCCGCAAGACGGCGCACATCGTTGTCGTGCAGGCGTCCGCGGCGGTCCGGCGCAATCCCCAGGTTCAGAAAACCTCCGCAACCGACCGAATTCAAATACAAATCCACAAGAGTGGAGAGGGAACGAACTTCCTCATCCTCCTCCGCATGGTAAAACCAGCCGGGACGGAGCGGGACGTCACACTCGGGCGGGATGAAAAACGCACCGTCCGCATGTCCCTCGAATCCCTCCTGCCAGACCGTGTACCCGGGCGCGGGCTCCCTGCCCGGGTCGTGCGGATGCGGCGTGTAACTTCCGAAGGCGTCGGGCGCGGCAAAACCGTTTTCATTCCCGGGCCAGCGCAAATCGGGTCCGACGTCGCTGAAAATCGCGGCGTCCGGCTGAAGTTCGCGCACAATCCGCCAGGTTTTCTCCCATTCATAATACGCGGAAGGATCGATTTTCCGTTTTTCGCACGCGCCTCCGTACCAGCCGTCTCCGCCGTTTGCGCCGTCGAACCAGGCTTCAAACGCGGGACCGTAGCCGGAATAGATTTCGCGGAGCTGTTCCTGATAGACTTTCACATATCCGGGCGTTCCGTAGGCCGGATGATTGCGGTCCCACGGAGAAACGTAGAACCCGACTTGCAGCCCAGCCTTCCGGCAGGCGTCCGCCATCTCGCGCACCAGATCGCCCTTCCCGTTGCGGAAAGGCGATCTGGAAATGTTGTACAGCGTCGTCTTCGTCGGCCAGAGACAGAACCCGTCGTGATGTTTGCAGACGATGATGATTCCCGCGAGCCCGCCGTCTCTGCACGCCTCCGCAATCTGATCCGCGCTGAAATCGGACGGATTGAAGATCCGCGGGTCGTCGTCTCCGAATCCCCACTCTTTGCCGGTGAAGGTGTTGAGGCCGAAATGCATGATTGCGTAACAGCGGTTCCCGCGGTTCAGAATCCGCGCAGCGGGAACGCGTCCCGAATTGAAATGTGAAAGTATTGACATTGTTTTCCCCTTTTTTTCCGCCGTAATATATCACTCTTCCGCTTTGAATTCAAGCTGATCGAGCAGAATCCGTCCGTCGTTGTGGTTGTCGCAGAAGATATTCACTCTGGCGCGGCGGCGGGCCAGCAGCGAGAACTGCGCTTCATCCGAGGGGAAGGTCACCTTGCACGTGAACTTGGTCCATTCTCCGCTCAAAGCAAACGGATAGAATTTCTGAAACTCCTGCTTTTTCCCATAAGACGGCATGTCGATGACGACGGTCAGCTTGTCCGCCCCCTCCGCTTTCGCCCAGAAGCTCAGCGTGTAGGTTT
>URNE01000480.1 GCA_900549045.1 uncultured bacterium
CACCGTTTTTCGGAAGAAATTTCCAAATCGGACTTGACTTTTCCGAAAAACGTGGCATATTTCAGTTTTGCATATTACACAAACCATTTGCACAATAACAGGAGAATCGGAAATGGCACATAAGAAAGGTCAGTCAAGCAGCAGAAACGGACGCGACAGCAAGCCGAAAATGCTGGGTATCAAAGCGTTCGGCGGTCAGTTCGTCACAGCCGGAAGCATCATCGTCCGTCAGCGCGGCTCCCGTATCCGCGCAGGCAAAAACGTCGGATGCGGCAGAGACTACACCCTCTTCGCTCTCGTCGACGGAACTGTCAAATTCGGAAACTTCACCAAGAAGGACGTTTCCGTTATTCCCGCCGTCGCGGAATAATCCGTTTTGACCACGCTGAAAAGCCCGGCCCTTATCCGGTCGGGTTTTTTTGTGTTTTTCTCCAGCCCCTGAAATTTTACAAAGAAAGCGCCTGAACCATGTTTATCGATAAAGCTGTCATCACTATCAAAGCCGGAAACGGCGGCAACGGCTGCTGCAGTTTCAGGCGCGAAGCATATATTCCCAAGGGCGGTCCCAACGGCGGAGACGGCGCTCCCGGCGGAGACGTCATCTTCGTCGGCGATCCCGGTCAGCTCACTCTCCTTGATTTCCTCTACAACACCCGCTTCGCCGCTCAGGACGGCGGACACGGCAAAGGAAAAGACATGCACGGACGCCGCGGGAAAGATCTCCGCATCCGCGTCCCCGTCGGAACCATCGTCAGCCTCGCAGAATCCGGAGACCTCCTCGCGGACATTGACGAGCCGGGAAAAGAGGTCGTCGTCGCAAAGGGCGGAGCGGGCGGACGCGGCAACGCGCGTTTCGCAACCAGCGTCAACCAGGCCCCGCGCGAACATGAGCCCGGGCAGAAAGTCGATCCCGTCGATGTTGAACTCGAACTCAAGATCGTGGCGGATATCGGCTTCGTCGGATATCCGAATGCGGGAAAATCAACGCTCCTCTCCGATCTCACCAACGCAAACCCCAAGATCGGCCCCTATCCGTTCACGACACTCAATCCCGTCGTCGGAATCATGGAATACGAGGATTTCAAAAAAATCACCGTTGCCGACATCCCCGGTCTGGTCGACGGAGCACACCGCAACGTCGGACTCGGACACGAATTCCTGCGCCACATCGAGCGTACACGGATGCTTGTCTACGTTCTCGACATGGGCGGAACCGACGGGCGCAACCCCATCGACGATCTGCACGCGCTGCAGCGCGAACTGGATCTCTACTCCGATGGTCTTTCCGCACGCGCCAAACTCATCATCGCCAACAAAATGGATATGGAAGAGAGCGAAAAAAATCTGGAAGACCTGCTGAAGGATCTCAACAAGACCATCCCCGTCTTCCCGATGAGCGCAGTGCTCGACCCCGATTTCAATGAAATCAAAGACGTCCTCCGCGACCTCCTCTCGAAGTGTCCGGAACACACCGCGCTTGAGGCGGAATAAACATGAACCCGGCGGATTCCACGGTTCTCGTCACAGGAGCGGCGAAACGGGTCGGCGCGGAATTCGCGCGGGCCTTCGCCGCCGCCGGAGCGCACGTGTTCATCCACTGCAACACCTCGCGCAAAGAGGCGGAAGCGCTCGCCGATGAACTCGGCGGGGAAGCCGCCGGACACAGCGTCGTCTGCTGCGATCTCTCAAAACCGGAAAACATTCCCGCGCTCTTCAGCGATCTTCCGCGCGACCTCTCGATACTGATCAACAGCGCTTCGATTTTCAACCGCCAGGATATCGGAAACGAACCGCTTTCCAGCGCGAAACATCAGTTCGACGTCAACTTCTGGGGTCCGGTCGAGCTGATGCGCCATTTTTACGCGCATTCCACTCCTTCGGAGCTCGCCGTGGTCAACATTCTCGATCAGTCGATCGTCAAAACGCCGCACGACTCCTTCAGCTATGCGCTCTCGAAAAAAGCGCTCGCGGAGGCTACCCGCGCCGCGGCTCTGCACTACGCCCCGCGGATGCGCGTGAACGGCCTAGCCCCCGGTCCCGTCATTCCCCCCCCCGGACTAGAACATCTGCGCATGGAGAAAACTTTGAAAACGCTCCCCCTGGCCCGTCCGGTCAACCTGCACGACCTTTCAAGCGCATGCATGATGCTCGCGACGAACTCCTCCATCACCGGTGCGACCCTGTTCGTCGACTGCGGGCAAAGCCTGACATAAAAATTTTTTCCTTTTTTTTCTGAA
>URNE01000481.1 GCA_900549045.1 uncultured bacterium
GCTTAACAATATACTTTAAAATACTCGTTCTTTCCGCTTTTTTCAACCGGTAAACGAAAAAACGCCGCATGGAAATTCATTTCCATGCGGCGTGCGGATATCGCCTGGTGTCCGGAATTATTTTTTCGCATTCAGCTTGATTGCGGCCTGCGCGGCGGCAAGGCGGGCAATCGGAACGCGGAACGGACTGCAGGAAACATAGCTCAGTCCCATCCGGTGGCAGAATTCCACGGATTTCGCTTCGCCGCCCTGCTCTCCGCAGATGCCGATCTTGAGTCCGGGGCGGACCGAGCGGCCGGAGCTGACGGCAAAGTCAATCAGCCACCCAACGCCGTTCTGGTCGATCGTCTGGAACGGATCGGCGGAAAGAATCTTCTTGTCCAGATAGGTTCCGAGGAAACCGCCGATGTCGTCGCGGCTGAAGCCGAACGTCATCTGGGTCAGGTCGTTTGTTCCGAAGGAGAAGAATTCCACCTCCTCCGCGAGATCCGCGGCGAGAAGCGCGGCGCGCGGGATTTCGATCATGGTGCCGACCATGTAATCGAAAGTTTTGAGTTTGAATTTCTTTTTGACCTCCTCCGCGACGCGGGAGACGATCTCCTTCTGATTTTTGATTTCACGGGCGTCACAGGTGACGGGGATCATGATTTCCGGTTTGCACTTCACGCCCTCTTCTTTGCCGAGTTCAACGGCGCATTCAAAAATCGCGCGGACCTGCGTTTCCGTAATCGCGGGGTTGATGATGCCGAGACGCACGCCGCGAAGTCCCATCATCGGGTTCGTTTCGTGAAGAGCGGCGGCGCGTTTCTGAACCTCTTCAACGGAAATGCCGAGGCTTTCCGCGAGCTCCTCAATCTTGTCCGCGCTCTTCGGGATGAATTCATGCAGCGGCGGATCCATCAGACGGATCGTGACGGGAAGCCCCTTCATGGCACTCATCGTTGCCTTGATGTCCTTCTTCATGAACGGGAAAAGCTCTTTCAGCGCGGCGACGCGCTCCGTTTCGGTGGAGCAGAGAATCATTTTGCGCAGAGCGAACAGCGGGGCCTCGCAGTTCTTGCCGTAGAACATATGCTCGATACGGAAAAGACCGATGCCTTCGGCGCCGAACGAGCGGGCGATTTCCGCATCGGCCGCGGTATCGGCATTCGTGCGGACGCCGAGAACGCGGTACTTGTCGGCAAGCTTCATAAACTTCTGGAAACGCGGATTTTCGCTCGAATCCATTGTTTCGACCTCACCGGCATAGACATAGCCGCGGGTTCCGTTCAAACTCAGAACATCGCCTTCCCCGAAGGAGAATTTTCCGACCTTGACGGTCTTTTTTGTTTCGGAGATCACGAGTTCGTCTGCACCGACGATGCAGCATTTGCCCCATCCGCGGCAGACGAGAGCGGCGTGGCTGGTCATGCCGCCGCGGGCGGTCAAAATGCCGCTTGCCGCGCGCATGCCCTCAACGTCTTCCGGATTGGTTTCCTCACGGACGAGAATGCAGGGAATCTTTTTTGCGGCGAGAGCCATTGCCTTTTCGGAGGTAAAGACGATTTTGCCGACCGCTCCGCCCGGACCGGCCGGAAGGCCTTTGACCACGAGCTCCGCCTTTTTCTCGGCTTTCGGATTGAGAATCGGATGCAGCAGTTCGTCGAGCTGCGAGGGGGAAAGGCGCATGACGGCGGTCTTCTCGTCGATCAGCTTCTCCTTGAGCATATCCATTGCCATGTTGAGCGCGGCGGTTCCGGTGCGTTTGCCGACGCGGCACTGGAGCATGTAGAGTTTCTTTTCCTGAATGGTGAACTCAATGTCCAGCATGTCGTGATAGTGCTGTTCGAGACGGTTGCGGATATCGAAAAGCTGTTTGTAGATTGCGGGAAGCAGCTCCTGCATCGAAGGGAGAGACTTGTTCTGCTCGTTCTTCGTTTCGTCGTTGAGCGGATTCGGCGTGCGGGTTCCGGCAACGACGTCTTCGCCCTGGGCGTTGACAAGCCATTCGCCGTAAAACTTGTTGTCGCCTGTCGCGGGGTCGCGGGTGAACGCCACACCGGTTGCGGAGGACTCGCCCATGTTTCCGAAAACCATCGACTGGACGTTGACGGCGGTACCCCAGTCGTCCGGGATGCCTTCTATGCGGCGGTAGGAGACAGCTTTTTTGCCGTTCCAGCTTTTGAATACCGCCGTAATTCCGCCCCAGAGCTGCTGCATGGCGTCATCCGGGAAGTCTTTCTTCAGGACCTGCCTGA
>URNE01000482.1 GCA_900549045.1 uncultured bacterium
CTTTATTTTCTGAAAAACGGATTTATATTGATGAATGGAACGAAACAATCCGCAACCTATAACAAGAGGAGAATATTTATGGCCAACAACGACAGTGTCTGCCTGAATCATCCGGATACTCCGGCCGTCGCCCGCTGCGCAAGCTGCAACAAACCGATCTGCGCACGCTGCATTGTCCGGGAAAACGGTCTGAACTACTGCTCGCGGAAATGCGCCGACCTCGCCGGACAGGGCGCGGCACGCGTGGGAAACGTGCTCGACAACAAGCGGAAAGTTGAAAAGAAGGCGCACGCTCGCAATATCGTCATCGCAATCATCGTCCTCGCGGCCGTCGCCGCCGGAATCTTCTGGTACATGCGCTGCCGCGAAGAATCCAAAACATTGCTTGAAGAAACCGACAACTTCTTCCGGAAAGCCGGAAAGAAAATCAACCGCGCAGCAAAAGATGCGAAACAAGGCATCGAAGACGCCATGCCGTCAAGCTCAACCTACAAGCGCGACCGTGAAAGTCTCGTCAAGTGAAGGATCTTGCAAAGTGAACCCGCCGGAGCTCTCTCAATACATCCGCCGCGTACGCACGGCGCAGGAAAGCGGCTTCGGCAAGGGATTCATCCCTCTGACAGAGAACTTCCGCACGACGCCGTCGCGCAAAGAGCTTGAAAAAACCGCTTCAGCTCCCGGAATCGGTCTCGGCGATCTTTTCTGCGGCGGTGCAAGCGGCGAAACGGTCTCTTTCAGCAGAGTCGACGGCGGCGCAGAACTCCAGAGGAGCGACAGCCGCCGCCCGCTTCTCGCGTCCGGACGTTCCAGCGCAAAAGCAATGACCGGCGGTTCCGAACGTTCAGGCTCCGAGGCGGACGGAAAATGAAAATCTCCGCGGAAATCACACAGCACGACAAATTCCAGGTGGAAATTAAAACGGTCTGCCCGATCCGCAAACATCAGCGGGTCAACGACTATTACGTCGACGCCTTTTTCTTTCTGCCGCGCAATCTCTCCATCAATTCGCACACGTACACCGGACGCGAATTCTACAACGATTTTTCCGAATACATCCGGTTCAAAACGCCGTCCGTCAGTCTCGAAAAACTCGCCGCGCCGGAAAATCCGGTTCTGCAGAGACTTTCCGACTCCATCGCCAACCTGCCCGCATCGAAAGAGGAGTTTTCCCTTCACCTGAAAATGTTCTGCTCCATCGCGCGCTCCGCCCTCCGCGATACGGCTCTGCGCCTGGGAACGCTTCAGGCGGACGACCAGAAGGTTGCGCTGCTCGATTATCTCAACTGGGCGCGCGCGCTGCTTGCGAATTTCCGCGGTCTGCGCCGCAAACTGCTGCTTCAGCCGGAAGCGCTTGAACTCTATGACCTCGTGGATGAATATCTGAGCATAGCTCTCAACGGACGTCTCTACCGTCTCTGGAACAAATTTTCTCCCGCAGGAGGATTCGAACGCCAGTGCTCGATGATTGCGGAAGTCACACTCCGGGAAATAGAATACCGCAAAAAACGGGGCTGTCCCTCCATCCCGGACGAGCATACGGACAACTCCGAGATGCTCTACCGCGAAAGCGCGCTCAAGAAAGCCATGGCAAGCATTCTCTTCCTGAGAGTCGCGACCCGCAAAGACGGCGTATTCGTCGAAAACACGCTGCTCGCACTCTCCGCGGCTGTCGCGATGATCTTCGTCACGGCGATTTCATTCGCATGGAAAGGGCTGTTTCTCGAAGAGTTCTCCCTCTCCTTCTTTGTCGTCTGGGTCATCGCCTACATGTTCAAAGACCGGATCAAATCCCAGCTCCAGCTGTTCTGCCTGAACAAGCGCAGCCGTTACGCTTACGACTACCGCCAGAAGGTGTTCGACGGATTCGGCAACGAAATCGGTATCTGCCGCGAGGGCTTCCGTCACTGCGACGGAAGCGACCTCAACGAAAAAATCACCGCCGTGCGGAACCGCACCACCCTGAGCCGGCTCGAAGACGGTTCACAGAACGAAAACGTCATCGTCTACCGCAAAAAATTCGAGCTCTTCGGAAACTCCTGCAAAAACATTTTCCGGGAATTCGACGTCAGCGGCGTTGTGAACATCTACCGCGTCAACGTCCTGCACTGGCTCTACAAAATGGACAATCCGAAACGCATCATCTATTATTCTGACGGCAAAGCCGTGCATCCGCTGAAGGCGCACCGCGACTATCATGTCAACATCATCCTGCGCTTCGGGGAAGAGGGCGGG
>URNE01000483.1 GCA_900549045.1 uncultured bacterium
ACTCCGCGCTGCCGAGCTGGGAATAAAGTCCGAAGTGGATGAACATGCCGAATCCGAGCTTTTCAAAAGCCGCGATCCGGGGAAGCGGTTCCGGTACTGCCATGATATGAATCCTTGTTTTAGATTTGAATGGTTTGATCGCCTGTGATGTCCGCCGGAATATGGCGGAACTCTGAAGCTCCGCGCCGGATGCGCAGGTTCAGAACGGCGTTGCGGTAATGGAGACCGTCAAGGCGGATCTCTTCGCAGCCGCCGGGAAAAACGGGGGAGAGCGTGAGCCCGTCTTCATCCGCATGAAGTCCGAGGAAGGAGCGCAGAACCATGTGAACGAACCCCGTCGCCGCCCAGGTCTGCCGGGGACACGACGCCCATTCGACGACGCCTTTTTCCGTTCCTTTTTCCTGAATTCCTCCGTAGGGAAGCCCCGTATCCGGATGATAGACTTCATGGAACATTTTATCGCGGAAGGCCTTTTCCGCGAGCAGTTCCGTTTCGTGGAACGCCAGCTCCCGTTCGCCGCATGCGGTCAGCGCGGAGCACCACGCGGCGTTCACCTGCGGCCAGATCACGCCGGAATGACGCGCGTACACGCCGGGCGTTCCCGCATAACGTTCTATCTGCGGCCAGACGCAGGGGATTCCGTGAGGGGCGGTGTGAACATTTTTAATCAGCGCGCTCCGTTCCTTTTCCGGGACAATGCCGGACAGAAGCGCGAACGCGTGTCCGAGTCCCTCCTGACGCTCCGGGTTCGGATCGTCTGCATCCAGCAGGTAGCGGTAAGTCCCGGTCGCCGGATTGCGGAAACGCCGGTTGACCGCATCCTTCAGAGTCTGAGCGGATTCCTGATGTGCAGGCCGCTTGCCGAGAATTCCGCGGAAGCGGTCGGCGATCCGGTATGCCGCATAGTAAAGCGCATTTGTCGAAAGCGCCTTCATCGGAAGTCCGGTTCCGGCCGGAGCGGTTTTCGCTCCCGGCGGAGGCGATGAAAGATAATCCATGATTCCGCTTCCGCGTTTCAAAGAAACAAAACTGTCGGGATACGCCGAGACTCCGTCCTGAAAACAGGCTCCGCCGCGGAATAGTCCGTCCGCCGGATCCAGTTCGTGCGCTTCGGCCTCCGCCAAAGTGTTTTCGATTGCCTCCAGTGCGAGGTTTGCGAATCCGGGGGCGTCGTTCCAGAGCTGGTAGTGCCACGCGCCGACCGCCCAGATGATCCTGTCCCAATACTCCCCGCCGATCCGGAGGCGTCCATGCCCGTCTTTTTCGAGAACCGCAAGGAGCGTGTTATGCGAAACTTCCGGAGCGAGGAATCCGCTGTACCAGACATTGAACGCGGCGTCCCTGGTCCAGGGCGAGGAGTAGGACTTCCCCGCGATGAAAACGGATTCCGCTTCGGGGAGCAACCCTCCGCGGAAGAGTGCGATGTTTCCGGCGACATCTCCGCAGGCGATCTGAAACGCCTGGTCGATTTTTTGCAGCCCGCATGAAAATTGCGGAAGATGGAGATTCATTGCGCTTCCTTTTCGTTTGCGCCGGGCTCGTAACTCCGGCTCCATGTCATGCTTTCGCCCGGACGCAGAAAAATGCGGGTGAAGATTTCCGGGCAGACGTAGTTTGTATTGCAGAAGTAAGCCGCAGAGACGATCGGACCCGTTTCAAGAACGGCGAGCCTTTTCCCGTCCGGAAAATGGACGCGGACCCGGACTGAAGAGCGCGGTTCAATTTCACCCTGTCCGAAAAACTGGCGGTTCTCTTTCATAATCAGCCGATTCCCGTCGACCTGATACGGCGGAACCGGCGTCCGTTCACCCGGAATGAACTGCGCCGGAAAAGGCCATTCGACGACGGTTCCGTCGGGGAGGCGTCCGTCCAGGGCGATGAAGTTATGGGCATACTGGAGATTGTCGATTGTTTTGCTTCCGGTGTTCTTCAGCGCATAGTCCAGATGCAGGACCGGACGCTTTTCGTCCAGACGGATTCTTTTTGTGTAATCGTATGCGTATCCGTTCCATTCCGGAATGCTCTGACGGATGGTCAGGGCAAGCGGTTCGCGCTCAAGGATCCAGTCAAAACGCTTGAGACGGGCATATTTTTTGAACATGAAATATTTTTCGTCTTTGACCCCCTGATAGATTCCGTTTCCGGGTTTGAGAAACTGTGCGGTCTCCGGAATCATGACGGGAAACTTGAAGTCCTCGGCGTTGCCGCAGACATGGTCGTGCCACTCCG
>URNE01000484.1 GCA_900549045.1 uncultured bacterium
AATATTATATGGAAAGGAAAACTGACAATGGAACTTTTTGACACACATCTTCACCTCTCTCCGGAACGGGACAATCATGAAATGATCCGCAAGGCGCAGGAACTCGGCGTCCGCTTTCAGCTTGTCTGCGCAAGTTCTCTTGCCGACGCTCTTGCGATCCACGATATCGTGCGGGTTCATCCCGACGTCTTTTTCGCCGCCGGCGTTCATCCGCACGAGGCGGAGGGATATGTGAACGATCCCGCGGCGTTCGACCGTCTGGCCGCCGATCCGCGTTTCCGCGCCGTCGGAGAGATCGGAATCGATACATTCTACTCCATCTCCCCGCTCGAAAAACAGACCGCCGCCCTGAACGACATGCTGGAATTCGCTCTGCGCTGCAAGGCACCTGCAATCATCCACTGCCGCGCGGCGGAGGGAAGCGATGATGCGTATCAGATCTGTTTCGATGCGCTCTCCGCATTCGCGGCGCGCGGCGGACGCTTCGTCGTTCACTGCTTTGCCGGAACTGTGGAGTGGATGCGCAAATTTGCGGAGCTCGGCGCGTATTTCGGAGTCGGCGGGATGCTGACCTTCAAGCGGTCGGACAATATCCGTGAAGTTGTGATGCGGATGCCGGAGGACCGGATTCTGCTGGAGACCGATTCTCCGTATCTCGCTCCGGTTCCCTTCCGCGGACGCCCCAATTTTCCCGAATATCTGCCGCTTGTCGCCCACAAGCTTGCCGAGCTCAAAGGTGTTCCGGCGGAACAGGTTGCGGAACGGACGACCCGCAACGCGTTCGCTCTCTTCGGCGAGCCGGAAAGGAGATGAGCATGGACGACTGGATCGACATTCAGAAGGACGACGCCCATGTTGCCCGCGAGCGCGCCAAAGCCCGCGAACTCCGCAAGTCCGGCTGGTGGCGCGAACAGCTCGCACGCGGAATCTGCCATTACTGCGGAAAGAAATTCCCTCCGGAGGAGCTGACGATGGACCATGTCGTCCCCGTCGTCCGCGGAGGGAAAAGTGTCCGCGGCAATGTCGTCGTCTGCTGCAAAGAGTGCAACAATGAAAAGAAATATCTCACGCCCGCAGAAATGATTATGAAAAAACTGGGACTTTGACCTATGGGAACGACTGTTGAAATCCGCGGAATCTCGAAATCGTATGTCAGGAACACGCGCGTTCTGAATCCGGTCGATCTGACCGTTCAGTCCGGCGAACTCTTTTTTCTGCTCGGCTCTTCCGGCTGCGGGAAGTCAACGCTTCTCCGCATCATAGCCGGTCTTCTGAAGCCGGATGGAGGTTCGGTTCTGTTTGACGGAACCGACGTGACGAATCTTCCGCCCGAGAAGCGGCGCGCCGCGATGGTTTTTCAGAACTACGCGCTTTGGCCGCATATGAGCGTCTTTGAAAACATCGCTTTCGGGCTTCAGATTCAAGGTGAAAGGAAAGCCGCGATCCGCGAAAAGGTCGGCGAAATGCTCGAACTGGTGCGCCTTGCCGATTGCGCGGATCGCCGGATCCAGTCGCTTTCAGGCGGACAGCAGCAGCGGGTTGCGCTTGCACGCGCGCTTGCGGTGAACCCGTCGGTCCTTCTTCTCGATGAACCGCTTTCGAACCTTGACGCCCGCCTGCGCGATTCCATGCGTCTGGAGATCCGCCGCATCTGCAAGGAGCGCGGAGTGACGGCGCTTTATGTGACGCATGACCGCCGCGAGGCGTTGAGCATGGCGGACCGCATCGCCGTTCTTGACAAGGGGAATGTGGTTCAGCTCGGCACGCCCCGGCAGCTTTACCGCCGACCGGTGAACGAGTTCATCGCGGGGTTTCTCGGCGACGCCAATTTCATCCGCGGCAAAGTCGTTTCCTTTGAGAACGGCATTGCGGAAGTCGCCTGTTCCTGCGGAGTTCTGCACGCCTCCGCGTTCGGCAAACTTGCCCCGGGAACGGAGGTGACGCTGATGATGCGTCCGGAGCATATCCGTTTCGAGAAGAGTTCCGCGGGGATGGAGGAGCTCCGCTGTGTTTTGAAGGGCGGCAGCTATCTCGGCGACCGCACGGAGTGGCAGTTCTTTTCCGAGAACGACGCGGTTACCGTGTTTGAAGTCGACCCGCCGCACCGCGATCCGGGCACGGAGTGGACGCTGTATGTCGATCCCTCGAAAGTGATCGTGCTGAACGACTGAAACGTTTGCGGAACCCCGCCGGAGGCCGTCTTTGCGGTTTTCCGGCGGGAAAAA
>URNE01000485.1 GCA_900549045.1 uncultured bacterium
ACGCCCTCCGCTGAAGGAGAAAAGCCGGAACCGGAGAAATCCGGTTCCGGCTGAAGCGCTTACGCCATCAGAAGCGTCATAATCGCTTTCTGGACATGCAGACGGTTTTCCGCCTGGTCGAAGACGATCGAGGCGGGGGAATCCATCACCTCGTCGGTGATCTCTTCGCCGCGGTGAGCGGGAAGACAGTGCAGGACTTTCGCCGTCGGTTTCGCCTTCTTCAGGTTCGTCATATTGAGCTGATACGGGGCGAGAATTTCCATTCTGCGCTTGGCTTCCGCCTCAAAGCCCATGCTGACCCAGACATCGGTATAGACGTAATCGGCGTCGCGGAGCGCCTCATCGACGTCGGTCGTCCAGGTGGAGCGTCCGGGGAATCCGGTGCGGTTCAGGATGGACTCCATCGGGGCGAACTCCTTCGGAGCTGCGATCGCCATGTCGATTCCGGCAAGCTGGGTCGCGAGCATCAGCGAATTCGCCATGTTGCTGGAGCCGTCGCCAAGATATGCGAACTTCAAACCTTCGAGTTTGCCGTCGGAATGCTCCCACATCGTAAAGATGTCGGTGAGCGCCTGACACGGATGATATTCATCGGTGAGAGCATTGATGACCGGGAACCTGGAATTGAGGGCAAGATCTTCCACATCGCTCTGCTTGAAAGTGCGGATGACGATGCCCTGAAGGTAGCGTTCCAGCACGTGGGCGGTATCCGGAACGGATTCGCCGCGCCCCATCTGGGTGTGTCCCTGATCAAGAATGACCGGGTATCCGCCGAGTTCCTGAATGCCGACTTCAAACGAAACGCGCGTCCGGGTGGAGGACTTGGCGAAAATCATGCCGATGCTTTTTCCGGCAAGCGGCTTGATCGCCTGCGGAGTTCCGCGTTCAGCTTTCAGTTTCCGGGAAAGTTCAATGATTCTATTGAGATCATCGCGAGTCAGACTCTCGCACGTCAGCAGATCCTTGTTCATATTCAATGCCTCCGATGTTATTTTGCACGGTCCGCAAGAACCGCGTCGATGTAAGAGACCGCGAGATCGCAGTCCTCTTTGGTTATGATGAGCGGGGGGACGAGACGCAGAACCGTCTCGCCCGCCGAAAGCGCCAGAAGACCTTTGTCGCGCAGGGAACCGAGCAGTTCACCGGCGGGGAAGTCGAGGACAACGCCGATCATCAGTCCTTTTCCGCGAATGTCTTTGACGCACGGATATTTTGCTTTGAGCTTGAGGAGCTGTTCCATGAGATATGCGCCCTGTTTGCGGCAGTTCTCGAGGACACCGCCCTCGGTGAGAGCATCGACCACGGCGCAGGCGGCGGCGCAGGCAAGCGGAGTGCCGCCGAACGTGCTCGCATGAGTTCCGGGAGTCAAAACGTTTTCCAGCTTGCGCTGAGCGACGACCGCCGCAATCGGATAGCCGTTGCCGAGCGCCTTCGCCATCGAAAGAGCGTCGGGCTCCACGCCGTATCCCTGCCACGCATAGAGCGTGCCGGTGCGTCCCATTCCGCACTGAACTTCATCGAAGAGCAGCAGAATGCCCTTTTCATCGCAGAGCGCGCGAATGCCTTTCAGGTATTCCGGATCGGCGGGAATGATGCCGCCCTCGCCCTGGACGGGCTCCAGAAGAATCGCGGCGGTCTTGCCGGTCACCGCTTTGCGGGCCGCTTCAAGATCGTTGAACGGAACATGCTGGAAACCGAGCGTATCAGGCTCAAAACCTTTGCGGTATTTGCTGCGTCCGGTCGCGGCGAGCGTCGCGAGGGTGCGTCCGTGGAACGAATCGTTCATGGCGATGATTTCGTATTTTCCGCCGTGAGCGGACCCCCATTTACGGGCGAGCTTGATGAGCCCCTCGTTTGCTTCCGCGCCGCTGTTGCAGAAGAAGCAGACTCCGTCGAAACCGTTCTTTATAAGTTTTTCGGCGAGCTCCGGCTGGCGCCGGTTCATGTAAAGATTGGAGACATGGACGAGGGTCTGCGCCTGTTCGGCGATCGCTTTTGTGACGGCGGGGTGACAATGCCCCAGACTGCACACCGCGATGCCGGCGGCGAAATCAAGGAATTCTCTGCCGTCGCCATCCCAAAGTCTGCATCCTTCGCCTCGGGTGAAGAGAATGTCGGCCTTCGGATAGGTCTTCATGACGTACTTGTCGTAAAGTCCAATGTACTTTTCGGTCAGAGCAGTGTGCATTTGCCAGATTCCTTCCATATTTTTATTGCAAAC
>URNE01000486.1 GCA_900549045.1 uncultured bacterium
GGATGAAACGCACGATCTCGGGCGCGGCCGCTATCTGGACCGCAACGGTTTTCATACGGGCTTTGAGCTGTTCAGCCGTCATCTCGGGCGAGTCAATCAGCTCTGCTCCGAAAACGGCATGAATCCGATCATCTGGTCGGATATGTATTTCCGCCTCGGAAACAAAGAGATGAATTAGTACGATTTGAATACAGAAATTCCTCAGGAAGTGCGCGCTGGAATACCGCGCAACGTCAAGCTTTGCTACTGGGACTATTACAGCAAGGATGCGGATTTTTATGAAAAATTCATCGGGCTTCACCGCGATCTCGGTTTTGAACCGGTGATGGGATCCGGGGTTTGGACTTGGAGGCGCTTCTGGTACGACCATGAAACCACGCGTTCCAGTCTGGTTCCCTGCATTCGGGCATGCCGCAAAACCGGAATCAGAGAGATCTTTTTTACATTGTGGGGAGACAACGGGGCGTTCTGCGCTTATGATTCCGCGCTTGCCGGACTGGAGTTTGCCGCGAGCCTCGCTTACGGGCATGAACCGGAGGAGATTCCGTTGATGTCCGCCCGTTTCCGTGCCGTCTGCGGAGAAGATTTTGAACTTTTCCTGGAACTAGGAAAGGTCTGGTTTGAGGATAAGAAAACGAAAACCGGAGTTTCAACGGAGTCGCTGGTCTGGGATGATCCTCTGCTTGGCATCGGCTGGCTTTCATACCGCAGTGCGGGGGACGGAGTGCCGGAACGGTATTCCGCGGCGCTTTCGGAGCTGTGCAGAAAACTCGAAACGGTGGAAATCACGGAAACTCTCCGGTCTGTCCATGCGCTCGTGCGTTTTCTGATTGCGCGTCTCCGCTTTCAGAGTGCGATTCTGGACGCATGGAAAGCGGGAAAGCCCGGAGATGTCCGGCAGCTTGCGGAGACGGAGATTCCGGAGCTTGTCGGACTGCTTGACGTTTTCTCTTCTGAAATCCGGGCGGAATGGCTCCGGACGGCGCGTCCGTTCGGGCTTGAGATTATTCAGCGGCGCAACGCGGGAGTCCGGGAACGGTTTTTCGAGCTTCTGCGCCGGTTAAGGGAAACGGATGAAATTCCGGAGCTCGACGCACAACTTGCCGCGCTGGAGACCGGTGTCCGAACGCCTCTGCGAAATACATTCAGCGGAACCGTGATTGCCTGATTTCGCGGGATGATGCAAAATCCGCCGCTGTCGGTTCGGGCTTGCCTGTTCGTTTTTCCGTGAAACGGTCAGACGCGGTCTGTGCTGCTGCGGCGGAAAAAGTTGTAATTGATGGAAATATCCCGTTCGGGAACCGGTTCGCGGTTGAGAATCCGGTTCAGCATGACGAAGGCGCAGTCGGAAAGATAATCGTGATTGTGCATGACCCCGGTGATTGGTGGATCCGCATAAAGATCGAATTCGCTGAGCCAGCCGCAGAGCGAAATTTCTTCCGGAACGCGGATGCGCATTTCCTTGAGATGATGCAGAACCTTGATTGCATCGGGTTCCGCGATTGTGACAATCGCCGTTACATTTTTTCCGGTGATGCGGGCGACGGATTCCTGCATTTCCAGCGGATTCCAGCTGCATCCCGCAATCAGGTCATCCGGCAGATTGTGTTCGCGGAGAATTTTCTGAAAGGCCGCGATTCTTCTTTTCGCGGAATAGGCGTTCAGGTTGTGCGATTCGACGTCCTGATATCCGATCAGCCCGATGCGGGTGTGTCCGAGGGAAATCAGATGATCCAGCAGGAGCGCCATTCCCTGTTCGTCGTTGGAGGTGATTGAGTAGATCTGTTCGAGATGATTCGGGTTTGTGTTGATGCAGAGCAGCGGAATGGCGTACTTCTGCCCCCAGTGCCGTTCGAGTCCGTTTTCCACGACGATGGAGATCGCCGCATCGGGATTGTGCTCTTCGATCAGATCAAGGTCGCGGACCGCGATTGTTTCGATGTGGTGTCCGGCGAAGTGGATGAGTGAAGCAAGAGGCTGAATCATGGAGCTTCCGTAGAAGGATAGATGCGTGGAAGGCAGAATGAGCGCGATAGTCTTTTTCCGGTCGGGCAGATATCCGATTTTGCGCGCGGCTTCCAGAATCTTGAGCCGCGTTGCTTCCGCAACCCAGGATGAACCGTTCAGAGCACGTGAAACGGTTGCGGCAGAGTAGCCGGTCAGCCGTGCGATATCTTCAAGTTTGTGTTTCATAAACCCTCTTCTGT
>URNE01000487.1 GCA_900549045.1 uncultured bacterium
GAAAAAAAACAGAGGCTTTTTCACCGCAAAGTTTATGTTTTTGCCGAAAAAGTTTACGTTTCAGACGCCCGTCCCGTCAAAGGAGGGGATGAAGGAGTCGCTCGCGGATTCCTGATCCTGAACAAAACCGTCCTCAATGCCGGACTCGAAAAGGTGGTCTTCAACGCGTTTGTATTCCTCATCGGTGACTTTGCGGTTGAGATCGGCGAATTCGGCGGCCCGCCCGTGGGGAATGTACTGCCGCATAAGGCTGAACATGACCTCGCCCGGTTCAAACGTCTCCGCCACCCAGTCGATTACGCGGAGCGTGTTTTCCACATGGTTCGGCAGGAGAAGATGGCGGATGACAACCCCGCGCCGCATGAGTCCGGTCTCTTCATCGATCCGGTACGAGCCTGTCTGACGGAGCATTTCACGGACGGCGCGTCTTGCGGTTTTGAAGTAGTCTTTTGCGCTTGAAAAACGTTCCGCAAGGGCGTCGTCGCTGTACTTGACATCCGGAAGATATATCTGAAATTTGCCCTCGAAGCGTTTCAGATTTTCGACGGATTCATAACCGTTAGTATTGCAGACCACCGGGACGGGGAGGGGGGCGTCCAGCGATTCCAGGACCGCATCGGAAAAATGCATCGGCGTCACGAGATTGATGTTGTGTGCGCCTTTCGCAATGAGTTCACGGTAAATTTCCCGCAACCGTTCCACAGAGACTTCCTTCCCCTGGCATTCACTGCTGATTTCGTAGTTCTGGCAGTAGACGCAGCGCAGATTGCATCCGGAAAAGAAGACGGTTCCGGAACCTTTGGTTCCGCTGATGCAGGGTTCTTCCCAGAAATGCAGACCGGCGCGGGCGACAACCGGGTTGTTTCCCATTTTGCAGAAGCCGGTCCGGCGGCTCCGGTCCACTCCGCATTCGCGGGCGCAGGCATGACATTCGTTCATGATAAATCTCCGTTTTTGTGCGGAAATATAGCATAAATTCCCGTGCGGCGCAAATCATTTCGGCAAAAGTTTTTATTCTCCTTGAAAAAGCGGGAAATGCGGGTTATGGTAACTCCACTCAAAAAGGATTCCGATGATGCGCAAACAACGCTCGCTTACACCGTTCATGAACGAAGAGTTCAACACCACCGAGGACAACCAGGATGTTGTCTACTGGATGCTGCTTTACGAAGCTGTTATGCCGATCGTCTTCCCGGTCATCATCCCGTTTTCCCGCTGGAAGCGCAACGAGTACTACATTCATCACTCTCCGAACCACGCCTGTGCGGAAATCGTGCTGGACGGCTCCATGCGCTACATTCTGGACGGGCAGTCCGTTACGGTTCATCAGAACGAAATGATTGTTCTTCCCATCGGACTTCCGAACCGCGTGGAGACCGGACCCGACGGTTTCAGCCGCAAGGTCGTTTTCGGACTGCGCGGTTTCCTTGCGGAAATCATCCTGGCTTCGTTTTCGATTGAATGCGGCAAAGTCTATGCTCTGAAAGACACCGGAAAGATTGTGCAGATGCTTTCGCAGCTCGTGGTTGTCTACCGGAAAGCCGATCCTGCGGCATTGAATGCGGTATCCGCTGCAGCCTTTGAAATTCTGCTGGAGATCCGCGACCAGATTCATGCCGCGCGAAAAGGGGCTTCCGACGTCATTCAGCTGCTGCAGATGAACATTCACACACCCTGTTCCATCGCGGAATTCTCACGGAGAATGAAGCTGTCCCGCGAAAAACTCAATGAAATCTTTCAGAACCAGTTTCAGCAGAGTCCGCAGCAGTACAAAACGCAGTTCCGGATGCGGACCGCCGAACAGCTGCTCCGGCAGACGGATCAACCGGTCAAGGAGATTGCGTTTCAGCTTGGCTATCATTCGCTTTCACGCTTCGCAACCGCATTCCGTCAACACCACGGCTGTTCCCCGCGCGAATACCGCAAGCGGAAACTTTGATCAGGCAAAGGAGCTTTCCCCGCTTTCCGTTCCGTGCAGGAAATAAAAAGCCAGCATGGTGAAATGTTCCGTTTCGCCGCCTTCCGTCCGGACCGGACCGTGTGAAATCGAACCGTCGAAAAACAGCAGATGGCCTTGAGAGAGCCGGATTTTGTCCGCTCCGGATGGAAATCTGGCAGACAACTCTTTTCTGGGGATGCGCGAGCGGCTTTCTTTCGGTCTCTGCGAATATTCTTCTGATTGAAGCGATGGGCATGCAAAGCGC
>URNE01000488.1 GCA_900549045.1 uncultured bacterium
GGGAAAACGTATCTTCCGATCGGGTGCAACCTCAGCTTCTTCCGCGGCTCGGAGGACGTGCCGGAAGAGACAGTGCTGGAAACTTACCGGACCTGGATGACAAATTTTGCGCAGAACGGCGGAAACTTTATCCGCATCTGGCTCGGAGTTCCCTTCTTCAATGTCATGCCGGAACGGGTTGGTGAATACGATGAGCGCGCAGTTTCGCACATCCGTTATATCGTCGGTCTGGCGGAGAAACTCGGCCTGCGGATCAAGTTTACGCTTGAGCACTTCCGTTCCATCCGCAAACAGAACGAGGCGGAATCCTTTCCCGGAGTTGTCCGGTTCAACAATCCGGTTTATATCGGGATGGCGTCGGACATGCATGAGTACATGAATTCGCCGGAGTGCCGGAAAGCGTATCTGGACAAGGCGCGTTTTCTCGCAAAATGCGGATTCGGCAATTCGCCCGCGGTGATTGCATGGGAGCTCTGGAATGAAATCAATGCCGTCGCTCCTCTTGAGGATTATGCGCCCTGGAGCGATTATATGATAGCGGAACTCAAACAGATTTTCCCGAAACAGATGATCGTTCAGAATCTCGGCAGTTTTTCCGGACGGGACAGCTACCGGAATTACGACCAGCTTGCAACCGTGAAAGACAACGCCTGGATGCAGGTTCACCGTTACTTCGACCCCGGCGCAGAACTCGACGTCTGCCGCGGTCCGATGGACATCCTTTGCGCGGATGCTGTCCGGGAGCTGCTCGACCGTTCGCCCGCGCGTCCCGCGATTCTCGCCGAGTGCGGAGCTGTGGAGAAGAACCATTCGCGCTATTCCGATCAGTATGCGGACGATCGGGAAGGGCTGCTTCTGCACGACATGATTTTCGCCGCTTTCTTTGCCGGATCCGCCGGATGCGGACAGCCGTGGCACTGGGACCACATCTATATTGCCGGACACAATCTCTGGTATCACTTCAAGCGTTTTGCAAAGGCGGTGGAGGGGGTGGACCCTGCGGCGGAGCATTTCCGTCCGTTCCGCACGGAGTCGCACCGCATGCGGATTTACGGTCTGCGCGGAATGGAAACGGTTCTGCTTTGGCTCCGCACGAAAGACGGCGGCACGACGGAGAACGAAAGCTTCCGGTTCGGCGGGCGCGGTACGGCGGAAATCTATTTCCCGCTGGAGGACCGCAGGGAGACGTTGAAGGTGGAAGACAACGGCTGGTGCAATCTGCCCGCCATCAAACGCTCCGCGGTGATCCGGTTCGTGAGATAACGCGTTACAAGTACTTTCCGAAGCCCTCGCGGTCGCCGAACTTCGCAAGCAGAGTTTTGATTTTCGGCGCGCTGGAGACGGGGGCGACGAGCACCGCGTCGGCGGTCTTGATGAGAATCATGTCCTTCAGGTCGATTCCCGCAAGCACGCCGGCGCCTTTTTCTGTGTAGGCGATGCAGTTCGTGCAGTCGAGCAGGAGGTTGGAGCCGGAGCTGACATTGTCGCGCTCGTCGGGTTCCAGATGGTTGCGCAGAGCAGTCCAGTTCCCGATGTCGTCCCAGTCGAACGAAGCGTCTTTTACGATGATTGCGGAGGCGTGTTCCATGAGCGCGTAGTCGATGGAGATTTTCCGGATGTTCCGGAACTGTTTGCGGAGAGTTGCATCGAATGCATCCGTTCCCCAGTCGGCGGCGACGGCGTCCGTGAACGCTAGCAGGTCGGGTGCGTTGCGTTTCATTTCCTCGAGCAGAACGGGGAGCGGGAAGAGGAACATTCCGCTGTTCCACTTGCAGCTGCCTTTGGCGAGAAGTTCCGCGGCGGTCTTCTCATCCGGCTTTTCAAGGAAGCGGATGACGCGATGGACTCCGTTTTGCGGGTCGAGGGTGTCGCCGCATTCGATGTACCCGTAGTCGGGACTTGGACGCGAGGGGATGATGCCGACAGTCGCCAGAGCGTTCTGTTTCAGCGCGCATTCCATGCAGATTCTGAAGTCGTTGAGCATGGCGTTGCGGTTGCAGATGAAATGGTCGGAGGGGAGGACGAGTATGACCGGGTCGGCGGTTTTCGCTTTTGCCTTGACGATTCCCGCCGCGAGCGCGACGCATGGCGCCGTATCGCGCTTGCACGGTTCGCCGATGAGATCGGAAGAGCGTCGTGTAGGGAAAGAGTGTAGATCTCGGTGGTCGCCGTATCATTAAAAAAAAAAAAAAAAA
>URNE01000489.1 GCA_900549045.1 uncultured bacterium
TTCTTTGCGGATTCTGTCGTTTTTTTCCGGCGATTCCGCTTGCATAATCCGTTTTTCCGTGCTATTTTTACAGGAAACGGAGATTTTCTGTGGATACTCTTGACCTGCTGAAAAAACTTGTAGCTCTTCCGAGCGTCAATCCGCGCTGCATCAGACAGCGCGATGATCTGACGGGAGAGACGCGCGTCGCCGCTTTTCTCTGCGCGCTTGCCGCAGAAAACGGAATCGCTTCCCGTCGCATCGAGACGGTTGCCGGGCGCCCGACCGTGATCTGGGAGCTTCCGGCGAACGGCGGCAATCCCGAAGCGCCGCTTCTTGCCTGTTTTGCACACATCGACACCGTCTGGGTTCCCGAAATGCCCGAACCCTTTCGGGTTCGCCTTGAAGATGACGGCTTTTATCACGGGCTCGGCGTGACGGATGACAAAGGTTCGCTCACTGCTGCCCTGCTTGCCGCCCTGGAACTGAAAAAGCGCGGCGGCGCGCCCTGCCGCTTTGCAGTTGCCTGCACCAGCGATGAAGAGTCCGGCTTCATCGGCGCGGAATCCATTCTGACGGAACATCTGAATCCCGACGCCGCGATTGTCATGGAGGGAACGAGTCTGGATGTCGTCACCGCGCACAAGGGAACTGTGCGCTGGCGTGTTGCGACGCGCGGCGTTTCGGTTCACTCGAGTCTTGTTCCAGCCGGAGAGAATGCGATTTACAAGGCTGCGCGCGCGGTTCTTGCGCTGGAAAAACTTTCAGAGGAACTCATCGCGCGTCCGCAGCACCGCATCCTGAAATTTCCGACCTTGAGCGTCGGCACGATCAACGGCGGAACGCAGGCGAATTCCGTTCCGGATTTCTGCGAGCTCCTCATAGACCGCCGTCTGCTTCCGCACGAGACGCCGGAGCAGGCGAAAGCCGAAGTCTGCGCGGCTCTGGACGGAGTCGTCGATTATGAAATCAGCGAGCGGATCATGTATTCCGCCCCGTTTGAAATCGACGGGAACGCCCCGTTTGTCCGCCTGGTGGTGAATGAGGCGCGGAAACTTAAACCGGACGCTGCGATCCGCGGACTTTACTGTTCGACCGAAGCGGGCAACACCGGAGGTTTCCGGATTCCGTCTGTCGTGTTCGGGCCGGGGGATGTCGCGTGCGCCCATTCGGTGCGCGAACGGATCGACCTTGCGGAGATAGACAAGGCGGTTCGGATTCTTGTAAACACTGCGGAAAATTTCCGCTGAAACAAAGGAGAAAGTTATGGTTCCGTCGATTGGAGAAGGTTTTACCGCCGCATGGCGGAAAATGAAAGAGAGGCTGTGGCCGTTCAACTGGTCAACATGGCTGGTGCTGTCGCTGGGTTTCTGGCTTGCTCAGCTGGGGGATGGGGGGGCGAGCTTAAGCATGCCTTTCAATCCCGGCGACAGCGGAGATGTCGCCGGGCGGCTGACAACCGGCGTGCAATCCGCCGCGGATGCGATCGGCACGACGGTTGCGATGTTTCTGCTGATCTTGCTTTCTGTTGTTTTTCTGTTTTCTCTTGTGATCGGACTGATCCTGCTGTGGGTGCGCAGCCGCGCGCGGTTTGTCACGCTCGACATGATGCTCCGCGGCGTGGAAGCGGATTCGTTCGGCGCGCGGTGGACGAGGTTTGCCCGGCAGGGGAATTCCTATTTTCTTACACAGATCCTGCTCTTTGTCTTTCTGCTCTTTCTGGGATTTGCGTTTGTTGCTTTTATCGGATTCGCCGCCGCAATGTCTCTGGGAGAGAACCGCGGCGCATTCAGCGCCGGTCTTTTGATCGGAGCTGGAATCGTTTTCGGATTTTTCGGCATTCTTGCATGGATTTACCTGCGTCTGTATCAGGATTACGGCGCGGTGCTGATGTACCGCAGCGGCTGTTCGGGCAGTGAGGCGATTCAGGCGTTGAACCGGGCGCTGTTTTCGAAGCCTGGCGTGTTTGTCCGCTATCTGCTCGGCTTGTTCGTGATCGTAATGCTTGTCTCGCTTGCCGTCGGCGTGTTTTCCTGCCTGACCTGCTGCATGGGAGCAATGCTTCTTGCAATTCCGTTTGTCGGGACGATAGTTCTGCTGCCGACTTTCGTCTTCCGCTGGCAGTTCATGCTGGAATTTTTCGACAACGGGGAAATGCTGAACCGTTGACAGCGGACCCGGGAGGGAACCTCCCTCCCGTTTTTTGTTTCTCTTC
>URNE01000490.1 GCA_900549045.1 uncultured bacterium
TTCAATATATCATAAAAATCCTGAAATGCAATCTTTGGAGAAATACGGGAAGAGACATTTTTTGGCTGCGGAGCCGGAAGGGGGCTTTGCCGTCCCCGCCGGCTTCATGATGTGCAGGCTTTCGGACCGCACCGTCTCCGGGACGGTGCGGCGGTTATCCGCCCTTTGTCGCCGCGGTGTAGTCGGCGTCGCTGACGGGTTCGAGCCAGGTGTTTTTGTTGGTCTTCGGATTGCACTCAATGGCGAGATGCGAGAACCAGCTGTCCGGCGCGGCTCCGTGCCAGTGTTCCGTATCCGGCGGAATCTCGACGACGTCGCCGGGGAGCAGTTTGCGCGCGATCTTGCCCCGTTCCTGATAGAAGCCGACTCCGCCGACGGCGATCAGAAGCTGTCCTCCCGTATGACTGTGCCAGTTGTTGCGGCAGCCGGGCTCGAAGGTGACGTTCGCAACAGGGACGTTCAGGCGTTCGTCTTTCGCCAGGCGGGCGAGGTAGGATTTGCCGCTGAAGTATTTCGCATACGCGGAGTTTTCCTGTCCGACGGGGAAGTCGCTGATGCGCGGCACGCCGTATTCATTCTGAGCGACGAGGGCGAGAATTTCACGGACCTGCTCATCGGTCACGCCGTTGTGCTTGCCGATGCCGATGTGTGATTTGAGCTGGGAATCCGCTCCGGGGAGCGCGGCGAGAGCGGCAATTGTCGCAATTTCACGCGTCTTCCAGTCCAGATTGTCACGTCCGAAAATGTCGCCGAACAGATGCGCTTTCAGATAGAAGTCGATCGCTGGAGCGAATTCGAACAGAGCTCCTTTGACTTCGCGTCCGCAGAGTTTTGTCTGATTTGCGGTTCCGAAGTCGATGCTCTTGCCGGCGGGGAACGGACCCGGCAGTTTGCCGTCGTTGTCCTTGATTCCTTTTGCGGCGCGTTCCTGAACTACGCCCATGAAGTTTCCGAGTGCATTCAGACTGCGCGGGAATCCGCAGTAGGCGTAAAGCTGAATCAGAACCTCTTTGATTTCATTGACGGAGAGTCCTTCGTCGAGACCTTTGTTCAGGGCGGTTTTCAGATTTGCCATATTGCCGCGCGCGGTGTTTGCGGCGATGGCGGCGAGATTGCGTTCATTGGTGCTCAATGCGTTCATGTCTTTTGCCTCCAGAAAAGTTGCAGTGCAGAACAGAGCGAGGATAATTCCGAACAGAGTTCTCATACGTCAACTCATTTTTTGATTGTGATAACATCCTTGAGCCAGCTGCGGATTGCGTCGCCGGAACTGCGGATGCGGCTTCCGGAGAATGCGCCGCCCTTTGCGAATTTCGCGTTCGGGAGAGCTTTGTGCATGTCGCGTTCGCAGTTCGCCATTCCGCCGCCTCCATGAGTGACAAACGGGATGACCGTCTTGCCGGCGAAGTTGCCCGAGGAGAGGAAGGTCAGGACCGGAGGCGCCATCGTGCTCCACCAGTTCGGAGTGCCGACGAAGATGACGTCGTATTTTGAGAGATCCGGCGTCACTGATTTGAGTTCCGGTTTGACGCCCGCGCGGATCTCTTTCTTTGCCTCGGCGACACATTCGTTGTAATCGGTTGAGTACGCCTTGACGGGGACAATCTCAAAGAGTGTTCCGCCGGTCGCCTTCTGGATTTCCTCCGCCGCGAAACGGGTGTTTCCGCTGTAGGAGTAGTAGGCAACGAGGATTTTCGCGGATTCCGCGGTTGCGTGTTCCGTTGAGACGTTGTCTGCGGCGCATCCGCCTGCTGCGAACATTGCGGCCGCCATTGCGAGAATGTTGAGTCTGGTTTTCATGATTGCATTCCTTTCATTTGGTTGATCAGATGGTCGAGACAGTCGATCCGGCTCTGATTGTCATGTACCTTTTTCAGTAATGCGAGCCTCTGGCGCACGAGCAGCACGAGCTGTTCCCGCACATTGCCGTTGAGACGCAGGAACTCTTCAGTTCCCTTTGGTCCGAACCCGGCGTCCTTCAGGTTCCGTCTCAGCAGAAAATCCGTTTGGGGATATCCGTTCAAGATTCACCTCCATATTTTCCAATCTGAGACTTACAATATCCGCATTTGAGAAAATAGCAAATACTTACTTTCTATGCGTGCTTATGCCTGTGAAGCATGTGCGGTCCGCCTCCGGCTTCGAGGCCAAGGGAGACAGTCTGAATCCGGCTTTCTGTTCCGGTGGCGGCAAG
>URNE01000491.1 GCA_900549045.1 uncultured bacterium
TTTTTCCGTTTTCATGGTACATTGAACTGTTTTTTTTTTTTTTTGTTGTTCCCGCGTCCAAAGATATTTTTGCAAAGCAGTCGTACTGAGCCGCGAGGGTTCGCCCGGGCGGGAAGGCGAAGCGAATATGGAGTTCCCGTATCCCTGCGCCTTCACAGTTTTCAGGAGGAGAGGATATGGAAACTCGAATTGCATTGATCGGAATCATCGTGGAAAACCCCGATGTCACCGAACAGATCAACCGGATTCTGCATGAATATTCCGGTTATGTCATCGGCCGGATGGGCATTCCGTACCGCCGGCAGGGAATTGCCATCATCAGCATCGTTCTCGATGCTCCCCAGGACGTCATCAGCTCGCTTTCCGGAAAACTCGGAATGCTCCGCGGCGTCTCCGCAAAAACCGTTTATTCCAAACAGACCGTTCAGAATACATAACACAAAAGGAGTTTGCGATGTATAACCCGAAGTCATCGAAAGCAACCGAATTCATCGACGATCAGGAGATCCTCGACACCCTCGCGTATGCGCGGGAAAACAAGCACAACAAGGCGCTGATTGACGCCATTCTCGAGAAAGCGAAAACCTGCAAGGGGCTTTCGCACCGCGAGGCCGCGGTCCTGCTGGAATGCGATCTGGAGGAGGAAAATCACCGCATTTTCTCCATGGCCAAGGAGATCAAGCAGAAGTTCTACGGCAACCGCATCGTCATGTTCGCCCCGCTCTATCTCTCCAATTATTGCATCAACGGCTGCACTTACTGCCCCTATCATCAGAAGAACAAGACCATTCCGCGCCACAAGCTCACTCAGGAGGAGATTGAAAAGGAGGTCATCGCTCTGCAGGATATGGGACACAAGCGTCTCGCGCTCGAAACCGGCGAACATCCGATCATGAACCCGATCGAATATGTACTGGAGAGCATCAGGACCATCTACGGAATCAAGCACAAAAACGGCGCGATCCGCCGGGTGAACGTCAACATCGCCGCAACCACCGTCGAGAACTACCGCAAACTCAAGGAAGCGGGTATCGGAACCTACATCCTCTTCCAGGAGACCTACAATAAAAAGGCGTACGAGGAGCTGCATCCGACCGGACCCAAGCACGATTACGCGTATCACACCGAGGCGATGGACCGCGCGATGGAGGGCGGAATCGACGATGTCGGATGCGGCGTGCTGTTCGGTCTCAACCTCTACCGTTACGATTTCGTCGGACTCCTCATGCATGCGGAGCACCTGGAGGCGGCGAAGGGCGTCGGTCCGCACACCATCAGCGTTCCGCGCATCCGTCCCGCCGACGATATTGATCCGGAGACCTTCTCCAATGCCATTTCGGATGACGTCTTCAAGAAGATTGTCGCGGTGCTGCGTATCGCTGTTCCGTATACGGGACTGATTATCTCCACGCGTGAATCGCAGGCGGCGCGCGCCGCAGTGCTTGAACTCGGCGTTTCGCAGATCAGCGGCGGTTCCCGCACAAGCGTCGGCGGCTACACCACGGAGGAGCGTCACGACGAGACCGCGCAGTTCGACGTCAGCGACACCCGCACGCTCGACCAGGTTGTCAACTGGCTTCTCAAGCTCGGTTACATTCCGAGTTTCTGCACGGCGTGCTATCGCGAGGGACGCACGGGCGACCGCTTCATGAAACTTGTCAAATCAGGTCAGATCGCGAACTGCTGCCAGCCGAACGCCATCATGACTCTGAAAGAGTATCTGGAGGATTACGCATCTCCCGATACGAAGGCGAAAGGCGAGAAGGTTATTGAAGAGGAGCTGAAACGCATCCCGAACGACAATGTCCGCCGCATCGCGGCCGAGCGCGTCGCCGAGATTCACAACGGACGCCGCGACTTCCGTTTCTGAGATACGTTTCCCGGATAAGAAGAACCCTCCCGGAATTTGTTTCAGCAACAACTTCCGGGAGGGTTTCTTTTTGCCGATTTTCCGGGGTCAGAAGGAAATATCCGTCTTTTCCCAATCCGGCTTGTCGGAACGGAACGGTTCGGCGGGGAGCCCCGCGCCGTTCTGAAGATTCGCGTGCGGATGATAACCGACAAACGCGTAACGGACTCCCTTCGGTGCGGTCGTCACTTCCGGCGCGGAGAGAACTACTGTATCGCCGTCAATCTCCGCGGCCGCGGGGAAGTAGCGGACGCCGTCGCCGGATATGGCAAACGCGTCC
>URNE01000492.1 GCA_900549045.1 uncultured bacterium
GGACATGACACGCGGTGCAGAGTGCTCGCCGCAGCACGGGAACTCGGTTATGACATGCGCCCCGCTTCAGGCAGATGGAGCGTCGGCGTCCTGTTCGGCTTCTCCGCACACGATGCAAACGGCTACTACGCCGAGCTCTTCGCCGCAGTCTTTCAGGAAATCGAAAAGCGCGGGCTTCATCTGGAAGCGATCTGGAAAAAGTTCAATATGGGAAATGAACCGCGCCCCATTCGCGGACTCCTCATTCTTTCCAATCCGGAGCCTCAGACTCTGACCCAGTATTATCCGCTTCCCAGCGTCTGGATCAATGGAAAATCCGATCATCTGCACAACATCTGTTCCTGCAACGTCGACAGCAAAGCCTCCTTGAATCTCGCAATCCGCCACCTCCGGGAACTCGGACACCGCGATATCCGTTTTCTCTCCCTGGAGGGCCGCGACGCAGAGGAGAAAAAACTCACTCACCGCTGGGAAAGCTTCCTTGCTCTCATGCGTGATTATGGTGTTGAATCCCCGGAACGCCAGGGCATTTTTCTCGACCAAAACTCACCCGACGCCATGCTCAGCGCCGTCAGAAACGCCGTCAATGACGGATGCACCGCATTCATCTGCGTCAATTCCCGGCACACGCTGCAGCTCAATGCCGCGCTTCACACACTCCGTATTTCCGTTCCGGATGACGTGTCCGTCATTGACTGGGAATTTGACGGAGTCTCTGCGTATCTTGATCCGCCTCGGACCGCGCTTGCCGTCAATTTTGCCGGACTCGCCCGTCGTGCTCTGGATATGCTCACGACGATGGTTGAAAACCATACGACACCCCCCGATGCGCTGGTCTCCTCCATACTCATCCGCCGCAAAAGCTGTGCCGCTCCGCGGCAAATTCAGCCATCATGACGGATATACCCGGAAACAAAGCAAAAAAAAGCCGCTCTTGCGAGCGGCCTTTCTGCGGAATGTTAATCAGCCTTTGCGGCTTCTGAGCCTTCCGCGCTTGAGGAATCCGTCGTAATTTTTCATTACGAGGTGCGACTCCATCTGACTCAAGGTGTCGATCGTCACGCCGACGATAATCAGCAGGCTTGTGCCGCCGAAGAAGGACGCAACGTTGTACGGGATGCGGAACCATTTGTAGAGCAGCATCGGGAGGATCGCGAGGCCGAGCAGGAACAGGGCTCCGGCGAAGGTGATGCGTGTCATGGAATAGTCCAGGAAGTCGGAAGTCGGCTTTCCGGGGCGGATGCCCGGGATGTAGGCGCCTTCCTTCTTCAGATTGTCCGCCACCTGAATCGGGTTGAACATATTGGCAACCCAGAAATAGGAGAACAGCAGAATCAGGATTCCATAACATACCATGTATGTGTAGGTGTCATGATTAAAGTATGCGGACATTCTCTGTATCGACTGAACCGGAATTGCCCGGAGCAGAACGCCCGGGAAAATCAAGATCGCGCCGGCGAAAATGATCGGCATGACGCCGGAGAAGTTCACTTTCAGCGGGATGTATGTGCTTCCGCCGGTCATTTTGCTTCCGATGATCTTCTTCGCCATCTGAATCGGAATGCGTCTCTGTCCCTGCGTGAGGATCACGGTGAGAGCCGTGACGACCGCGAAGAGCATGAGGAGGATCAGGAGATGCACGGGACGGAAACGTCCGCCTCCGGCAGTGGCTCCGCTGATCATCATTTCATACAGTCCGGCGAGAGCCTGCGGAAGGCGCTCGATGATGTTGATGGTGATGATGATGGAAACACCGTTGCCGATTCCGTGTTCGGTGATGCGTTCGCCGAGCCAGACGAGAATCATGGTTCCGGCGGTGAGGATGCATACGGACATGGCGATGAAGCCGAAGCCCGGATTTGTCACCAGCGGGAACGCCGGATCGGGAGCGGGCAGACCGAGGTTGCTCGGAGTGGTCATGGCGACGGCCGCCATAGCACCCTGAACGATACAGATCAAAATGGTCAGATAACGCGTATACTGATTAATTCTTCCCCGCCCGACTTCCCCTTCACGGGAAAGCTTTTCAAGAGACGGAACGACCGGCACGAGCAGCTGCATGATGATGGAAGCGGAGATGTACGGCATGATGCCGAGCGCGAACACCGAGAAGCGCGACAAGGCGCCACCGGAGAACATGTTGAACAGCCCGAGAATGCCGCCCTGCTGCTCATCGAAGAGCTGCTTG
>URNE01000493.1 GCA_900549045.1 uncultured bacterium
CACCAAATGAAAGTCTTTCCGGCGGAGAATGCTGCAGCCGGGGAAAAATCAGTTTCCGAAACAGAGCAGACGCTTCATCCATCCGGCTTTCCGCGGATGCGAAAGAACCGTCAGAACGGCGTCGACGTCAAACTCCAGCTGAAGCGGTTTCCCGGCTTTCAGAGAAAATTCCGATCCGGCAAAACGGAACGCCGCATCCTTTGCGGAAACGATCTCCAGTCCGCTGTGCAGATGCGGAGTTTTCGTCCGGACATATTCCAGGAACGCAATTCCCCATGTGCAGTCTGCAGGAACCGACGGCGCAATGCCGTCAACGATAAACTTCAGCGCCGGATCTGAATTTTTCAGATTCAGCGGAGAAATTTTACGGTTCGCCGGTCCCGACAGCGGGCGCTTCCGGTTCACCTGCAGTTCTGCAATGCAGACGTTCTCCCCGCGAAGCCCGGCCCGCAGGCTCAGCGTCAGCGGAACGCCGCGTTTCAGCGGAACGGCTGGAAACTCCGGATCGAGCACGAACGAACCGTCCGCAGACGGCACGAAGTCGAAGCGGATATTGAAGAGCCGCGCGCCATCCGGCATGAGAACCGGACGGAGGACAAGATCCCATGTGTAAAGAGCATGCGGCTTCACGCGGTTCTGCAGCTCCGTCCCGATGATTTTCATCACGGGCAGATCTGTTTCGCTGAATTTCTGCGGTTTTGCCTGGTCGTCCTTGCGGAACCAGACCCCGCGGTAATCCAAAGCGAACATGCACCACATGATCCCGGTCACGACGCCGATGAAAAACAGCCCGGCAAGATGCGGCGACGCATGAATGATGTACGGAATCATCAGAATCAGCGATGCCTGACCGATCCGCCGGAATGTTGTACGGTTCATGAAAAATCCTTGTTTTAGATCTCTGTAAGATACTCCGTTTTTTTTCAGATTCAAGTCGTTGCAGAGAAAATCTCTCCGAAAGAGTTCGCTTCCGGAGAGATGCGGGCGGTTTTCACTTCAGGAAAAGTTCAACGACGGGGACCTCGACATCCGGCTTGTTGACCGGAAGTTCAAGGGTAAGGGCGTTTTCCGGAGTTTCGCTGTTGAGTGCGCAGTTGACCTCTTTGTTCTGCTCGCGGAAACGGATTTCGCTGCCGTCGTTCAAAAGTTGGGCGTAAGCGACTTTTCCCGCAAGACCTGAAAGGTGTATGTGCTTGAACGGCCAGTTCATCAGGTGCAGATAGAGACGGTTCGTCTCCTTGTTGTAAGTGTAACGGCAATCCTGAGGGGCCTTGATTCCATCGGGAGCGGCGGCGCAGCCGTAGATCGCGCGGCTGTGCAGATGCATCCATTCGGCGTAGGCTTTCAGGCAGTTCATTGCGCGGTCATCCAGGAAACCGCGGCTTGTGGGCCCGACGTTCATCAGGAGATTGCCGTTGCGGCTGACATGGTTGACGAGCATGTCAATGCACTGCTTCGGCGACTTCCAGGTCTGTTCATCGCGGAAGTATCCCCAGGAGCCGGAGAAGGTCTGACAGCCTTCCCAGACAAGCGGATTGCCGTCCTTGTCTTTGAGCGGTTCATCCGGCGTGTACTGTTCCGGAGTCTGAATGTCGCCTTCATCGGGGAGATCGAGACGGTTGTCGAGAATGATGTCCGGCTGGAGGGATCGGATCATCCTGACGAGTTCTTCGGACTCCCATTCGTTCTGTCCCTTGCCGTGTTCCGGGTCGCCGTCTTTTGAAGGATAGGAGAAGTCGAACCAGAGAATGTCGATTTTTCCGTAATTGGTGAGGAGTTCGCGGACCTGATTGCGCATGTACTCGGCATAACGCTTCATGTCGCGGCCCTCGTTTTTCTTTTTCCGCTCCTCGTCGCTGAGGTTGCGGTAGGGACCTACGCGGTTGTCGAGAATGAAATCGGGATGATGCCAGTCGATGAGGGAGTAGTAGAAACCGACGCGGATACCCTCCGCGCGGAAGGCGTCGACCACTTCGCGGAGGAGATCCCGCTTTGCCGGAGTGTTTGTGACCTTGTAATCGGTGTGTTTCGTATCCCACATGCAGAAGCCTTCATGGTGTTTCGTGGTGATGACGAAATACTTCATTCCCGCTTCACGCGCGGCTTTCCAAAGGCCGCGGCAAGATTGTCGCCCACCTCGCTCCGGGAGCCGGTGTGGTCACAACCCGTTTCCAGACCCAATAC
>URNE01000494.1 GCA_900549045.1 uncultured bacterium
AACCGCATCGAAAATGCCGTCTCCGATGCGCTCGCAAGGCAGGCGGTAAAAGACGCGGAAACCGGCTCCAAAGGCAAGCGGACTCTCGCCGCGGCGGTCCGCGATTTTCTCTCCGGCACAAAAACAGGTCTGAAACAGAGCATGCTTCAGGTGAAGACTCTGATGCGGAACGGCTTCCGGCCATGCCACATCTGGATTCTGCTCCTCATCCCGGCGGCGATTCTGCTGAAAATCGTCATCTCCGCAACTCTGCGCAAACGGCTCCAGAGAAAAGCCATGCGCTGTTTTGAAGCGGCGGGAAATGCAGACCTCGCACCGGAACATCAGATCCGCGCGCTCTACAAGGGGACGCGTCTTCTGCTGAAAAGCGCGGGGCTTCCGCGGCGGCGCAACCTGGAACTGATGGATTACGCGCTCTCGCTGGAACCCGTCAGCCCGCGTCTGGCATGGGCGGCGGGCGAAATCTTCGGCAGGTTCTACCAGATCGAATACGGAGGAACCATTCCGGAGGAATTCAGTCCGGAAAATGCGGAAGCGCATATCCGGACTCTGCTTGCCGAGCTTACGAAAAAAGACGGCGACGGGCAATAATCGAACGAAGACGCTCTTCCCCGAACTTCTCCGGGAGTGTGCCTCCGCAGACGGTCAGAAAGTAGCGGTAGGCGGAGAGCGCCTCGTCCTCCGACGCAAACGGAGAAGGCATGGTCAGAAGTTCGCGGAAATCGGAAATCAAGCCGTCCGCAAGCTCGCCGTAGTAGTTTTTCAGAGCTTCGGCGGTGCTGTCCGCGGCGCGGAACACGCGCTGATAGCTTTCCATCGCGCCGACAAAGCGAACCTTTGTGCGCGGATAGCCGGAACACATGAGGTTCCACGCTTCGCCGTCCGCGTTCTGATCTCCGGCGGAACGGAAATCGGTGCGGAACAGCACGCAGGGAATCTGAAGAAAACGCGCGGCCATGAACTCCACAACCGTTCCGGAATCCAGTTCGGTTCCGTCGAAATTGAAGAGAGCAAGCTGAGACTCCAGGAGAAGGCGGAAATCATTGTCGCGGATTTCCAGCGGATTCGGGCGCAGCTGATTCTCCTCCTTCTGCGGAAGATTTGCGGCGAACTCATCGCCGGAACGGTCGCGGATCGCCTCTGCAAGAAGATGATTTCCAATGAGTTCCTTGTGGCAGAACAGCGCACCGGCAAAATAATAACGATAGGTCATAATCAGTCAAAAACCGTCCGTCCGTTCAGCGCGGCGGCAACCGTTGCGGGGTCGGCGTAACTGAGATCCGCCCCGGCGGGAAGACCTTGCGCGGGACGGCTGATGCGGACCGGTTTATCCTTCAGTAAATTGGCCAGATAAATCGACGTCGCCTGTCCTTCGACGTCGGGGCTGAGGGCGAGGATGACCTCCCGCACGCCCCCTGCGTCGATCCGCTTCAGCAGCGGATCAATGGAAAGCGAACAGGCAAGTCTTCCCTCCAGCGGAGCAAGCGTGCCTCCGAGGATGTGATAGCGCCCCTTGTAAACTCCGCCGGCTTCGATGGAACGCATCTGCGGAAAATCCTCCACCACACAAATCTGCGCGGCGTCGCGCAGGGGCGAAGAACAGATCCCGCAAAGCTGCCCCGGACCGGACGACATGGCGCCGCATTCGGGGCAGACGCCAATCCGGTCGTGCAAGGTCGCCAGCGACTCCGCAAGCACGGAAAGACGATCCGGCGCCCAGCCGTAAAGCTGAAGCGCCATCCGTTCCGCACTGCGGCGGCCGACTCCCGGCAGACCGCGCAGCAGTTCCATCAGCTCCTGAAGGGCATCGGGGTATGCGGCGGAAGGCATCGCGTCAGGCTCCGGGCGTCAGACCGGGAATGTTGAGTCCGCCGGTCGCATCGGAAAGACGTTTCGCGCCTTCCATTTTCACCTGCTGAAGCGCAGAAGCGATCGCCTCCTTGACGGCGTTTTCAACGAGCTCGCGGTTCTGAACCGCAAGAGCCGCGGGATCAAGCTTCACGCTTTTGACAATCATATCGCCGGACATCACGACTTCCGCGATGTTGGAATACGAGGTGCCGCGCACTTCAACCGAAGCGAGTTCCTGCTGCATCTTTTTCATGTTATTTTTTTTTTTTTTGTTTTTGTCATTTTGCTTTATGATTTGATTTGATTTGTATTCTTTTATTTATTTT
>URNE01000495.1 GCA_900549045.1 uncultured bacterium
CCGGACTTTGCGGTAGTTGGAGCGAATCTGGGCCTCATCGTAGACATAAGTCGGTTTTCCAAACGAATTGGCGATTTCATCGACGGAAACGCCGCCGATGTAAATTTCCCCGTCTTTGATTTCCATGAAAAAACTCCATCTTTACTATTTTACAGTATTCTAGCACGGGAACGCTGGAAAAGCAAGGCGTTTTTGCAGGAAATTCCGTTTTTTTTCTAAAAGAGACGCAACACCGTTTTCCGGGGGCCGAAGACAGCCTGAACTGCCACGGCGATCAGGCGCTTCCTGGAGACGCAATACCGCTTTTCGGGGACCGCTGACATTTTTCAACGGCCCCCTGCGGACAAAACGGTCCGTCTTATGGATCAGCCCGCCGGAGACGCGCTCCGCAAGAGCTTCTGACGCCCGTTGCAATGACACCCGCGGCGCGAAGCAACAGGCTCACTTCAGCCAGACGCAAACCGTGTCTTCCGGTTCAAAAAGATTTCCGGCGGAGGCGTAATCGCAGAGACGCGTCCCGTTCGGCCACTCGTAAGCGGCACGGATGCCGGGATGCGTGATTCGCTTCGGTTCGTCAGACGTCAGCACGCAGGGCGAACCGACTTCGCAAATCCGCGCATCCTGAACCAGCAGAACCGGACCGCGGCGGACAGCGAAACGTCCGGAGTTGTCCGGAGCGGAAACGCGCACAATCGGCATCGGAAGCGAGAGACGAATCACATCGCCGTCGTTCCAGGTGCGGCGCAGCTCCGCGTAGCGTCCCGCGGCGGGAGACCATGTCCGGCCGTCAAGCTCCAGAACCGGATCTTCGCACCAGCCGGGAATGCGCAGAGCGAGCGCGCATTCGACCGGAGCGGCGGAACGGATTTCCATCCTGATTTCACCGTCGTCCGGATAGCCGCCGGTGATTTTGAAGCCGAACGGCTTGCCGCCGAATTCCGAATTGACCTCCATCGCTTCAAAGTAATTGACCGCGAAACCATCGGCGCGGCGCATCACGGCGAACTGTCCGCCGACTCCGAGAGCTTCCGGCCCCTGCGCAAGACAGCAGTCTTCGCCGTATCCCTGAATCTGGTCGCCGGCGGGCCATTTATACGCGGGTTCGGTGAGCGGAGTGAGGTTGCGGTGATTCCACCAGGAACCGTCGAACTTCATCGCCCCGAGAATGCCGTTGACAAGGGAATACTCCATGACGTCGGCAATCCGGCTGTCGCCGTTCATGCGGAGCAGATGATTGGCAAAACGGAGAATCGTGGTTGTGATGCAGGTTTCCCCGAGCGCGGTTTTCGGCGGGGGATTCATCTGATTGAGCGCGCCGTGGTCCCAGAATTCGCCCCAGCAGTCCTTGAGT
Organism: uncultured bacterium; assembly: GCA_900549045.1. Taxonomy (GTDB): domain Bacteria; phylum Verrucomicrobiota; class Lentisphaeria; order Victivallales; family UBA1829; genus UBA1829. The sequence continues at coordinate 1,352 of URNE01000495.1, forward strand.
CCGGCGGCGCCGGTGACAAAGAGTTCGTAGCGGACAATGTCGCGGAAGTAGTTGAGGGAGAGTTCCAGAAGAGAAGTGTCGCCGTTGTCGCGGCAGATTTCGAGAAGACCTTCAAAACAGGAGGTCATTTCATACGCTTTCCCGTTTCCGAGCTCCGCCGGTCTGCGCCCGGCGCGGGATTCGGCGAAAATATCCATGGAATTTGCACATCCGGAATCGGCGAGACGCTTTGCCCATGCGAAAAACGAGGGTTCTCCGGTGAGACGCGCAGCAAGTTCCACCGCGCCGAGGATGGAGTTTGCCGGCATCCCGTCGTGCCAGCGAAGTTTATCCCCCGGACGCGCGCCGCCGGGAAAGCTGGCGATGAAGTTTGCTGTCATGCGGCGGATCGTTTCGAGCACACGCGGATCCTGTTCGACATAGCGGTAGTAGCGGCAGAGACCGAGAATCGCATATTTGCGTCCCCACGCATCCCAGTCCTGCAGACGCTTTTCTTTCGGATAGGTGCTGATGCAGCCGTCGGGTTCGATGCAGTCACAAAGCCCCCGCACGGCGTCGCGGACCATCTTTTCGAGTTCGGGATCGGGATTGCTCTGGAGAACCCGGATTGCGGAACGGACGATTTTCCCCCAGAATTCGCCGCGCCAGCGCGAATCGCCGTCTTCATGATCGCGGAAGGAGCGCACGAGCTTTTCGTAATCAACCTTTTTGAGTCTGTTTTCAACTGTAAGACGGAGTGCGTTTCCGAGCGGACCCGCGAACTTGACGCTTCCGCCAGGAAGCGCTGCCTGAATATCTTTGTACATAGTGATCTCGCTTTCTG
>URNE01000496.1 GCA_900549045.1 uncultured bacterium
CCGAAAACCTTGACGGATTCCGCCATGGGGTCGAAAACGCGGACGATGACATTTCCGCGGGGGGCGGAGTGCATGCCGAGCACGGAATGCGGATCGGTCATGCGTCCTTCCAGCAGAGAACGGAGTTTTTCGGGCTCCGGAATCAGAGAATCTGTTTTCTTTTCAGCCGCCATCCTGCACCTCCTGCGATCAGGGATCAACGATTGCGAACATCATGTTCATGTTTGCGATGCGCTCGCCGTCGACGGAGATGAAGCCTTCGCCTTTTCCGAACTTGGATTTCGTTTCGGGGATATCGACTTCCAGGATGAGCTGGTCTCCGGGAAGAATGGGCTTCAGGTATTCCGCATGGTCGATCGCCATGAAGTAAGCGAGTTTGCCTCTGTTCTTTTCGTTCGAAAGCATGATGATGGCGCCGGCCTGCGCGAGAATTTCGGGCTGGACGGTTCCGGTCAGGACGGAATAGCCGTCGGCATAGCGGCGGAGAGCGGGCTCTTCGGCGGTGATGTTCTTGACGGCGGTGACGTGCGGGCCTTCAATCCTGGAGACGTAGTCGACGAAGAGGAAGGGGTAGCGGTGCGGGATGAGGTCGGCGATTTTCTCGACATCCATGGGGCTTTCCGCGCATTTGTCGAACTCGTTGAAAGAGGGCATCGCGGGCTGGACTCTTTCGCGGACGCCGAAGGTGAGCTGAGCCTGAGCGGTGAGACCGGAGTTGTTGGTTGCGGTGGCCGCGAGGGTGACGGTGTCGGAGGTTTCCGCGATGATTTCCGCTTCGAGCATGATTCTGTCGCCGGGGTTGTTCGGACGGCGGAATTTGACTTTGTTCAGTTCCTTGATGTAGATATCGCCTTCGCGGTTCGGGTCGAGGCGTTTCCAGACGGCGAGTTCCGCGAGCTGCGCCATGGATTCGACCTGGAGGACGCCGGGAACGATCGGGTGGTGGGGGAAGTGCCCCTGGAAATACCACTCGTTCATGGTGACGCTCTTGAGACCGACAGCCTTTTTGGGGTCGTCGATGCAGGCGCGGTCGAGAAGCAGCATCCGGTCGGTATAGGGAAGCTGTTTCAGAATTTGATTGTGTGTCAGAATTTCAGCCATCGGTGGTGTCCTTTCATGTATTTTGATGATTCGCTGCGTATTGAGCCAGCATTTCGCCCGCGAGTTTGACGTGGGTGGGATGACCCGCCCGGATCGCGGTGACTTTGGCGCGAACCCTCATGCCGGTCAGAAAAATGTCGCCTACGAGATCCATCATTTTATGGCGGGCGAACTCCTCTTTGTGCCGCATTCCGTCTTTGGAGATGATCGCGCCGTCATGCATGATGACCGCGTTGTCGAGGCTTCCGCCCTTGACGAGACCGGCCGCGAGCAGCTGAGCCAGTTCGCCGTAGATGCAGAAGGTCCGGGAGTCGGAAAGCTCCCGTCCGAACGATTCCGGTGTGACAATGCAGGAGAAATCCTGTTTGTCGAGCGGCGTCGCTCCGTATTCCACATGGCAGACAATTTCAAAGTTGTCCGCCGGTTCAAGCAGAAGATGACTGTTGCCGGCATCAACGGAGATCGGCGCACTGGCGGTCCAGTATTTTGCGGGGGCAGAGAGCTGCTGGAGCCCGGCCGCCTGGATGCCGTCGAAATAAGCCTTGGCGGAACCGTCGGCGATCGGCGGTTCCGGTCCGTCCATTTCGACGATGGCATTGTCGACCTGCGAGGCGTGCAGCGAGGCCATGATGTGCTCAACCGTTACGACGAAAGCTCCCGTCGTGCGCGAGGCAATCGTTGTTGCTCGGCGGACGTCGATGACGTTTCCGGCAACCGCCTGCACTTCGGGTTTCCCCGGCATGTCGACTCGGCGGAAGACGATGCCCGTGTTTTCGGGGGCGGGGAGAATCCGCAACGTCGCCCGGACTCCTGTATGGAGTGTGATTCCGGAGACGGTCACTTCTTTTTTTACAGTGTTCTGATAGTCCATTTCAGTTTTGTGCGCCCTTGTTGATAAAATTTCCAATCAACGGGAAATTTAGCGCCAAAACCCGCGATATTCAAGTTTTTCGCCCAATTTTATTCCGTTTTTCTTTAAAAATCAGGTCTGCAAAGCTTTTTCAGGGCGCTGCAGACCTGGAAATTGAATTTTTTCAGTCACATCCGAAGCGGAGGAAGCAGTAGTCGCT
>URNE01000497.1 GCA_900549045.1 uncultured bacterium
CGCCTTCTCCTCCGCTGCGGCGTCGGAATAGACGGTCGTAGAAACCTCGTCCTCGAGATTGGTCAGGGCGTCCTCCGCATCCTCCAGAGTCTTCCTGGCTTCATCGACTTTGAGCTGCTGTTCATCGCGGTCGCGCGGCCCCTCGAGACGCCAGTATTTGCTGTACGCGGCCTCGGCGTCGGAAACGTTGTCGCGGGCGGTGCGGATATCCGCCTCGTTGGTGCTGATGAGAATCGCCAGTTCATCCATTGCGATTTCCAGGTCCTTGCGGCGGTTGTCCAGACTCACCTTGAGGTCGTCGATTTTGAGCACAAGGTCGTAAGTTTCATATTCAGCAACGATTTCCCCGGCCTTGACCTCTTTGTTTTCATCGACAACTTTCACGAGCTTGGTTCCCCACGGAGCCTCCATCGCGAGTTTGTGTTTGGTCTTCGCATTGACGCTTCCGGTCAGCATCACGCCGAGAATGAGTTCCCCCTTTTTCGCAGTGTAAATGCGGTCGGGAGCCTTCGAGTCGCTCTGCTGCTCTCCGGACGTCTTCTGGAAAAGGCGCGGACGGAACACAAATCCGGCGACTGCGGCGAGCACAAGGACCGTCAGGGCGAGAAGAATCAGCTTCCGCTTTTTCGGTCCGTTTTTCATTTGCGCTCCGCCTTCGGGTTGCCCTCTTCATCGCTTCCGGTGTTGAAGAACTGCTTCCAGAAGCCGTCCTTGTCCGCATCGGAAGAACGCTGCGGATAGTTCAGGGAATCGAAGATGACTTCTGAGTTGCGGTAGGCCTCGCCGACATCCTTGATCTCCTTCACGCTCTTTTCCGGATCGATGACGACCGAGTAGGGATTCGGCAGGATGTGCACTTTCATGAAGAAGACAAGCTGCTTGTCATATGTCGTCGCGTCCTTCGCGGTGAAAAGCTCGCCAAGCAGCGGAATGTCGCTGAGGAACGGCGTCTTGCGCAGCGATTCCGAAACTTCGCTTGAATAGAGTCCGCCGAGCATGATGATTTCGCCGTCGGCGGCGGTCAGACGGGTCTTGATGTTGCGGACCGAAACGACGGGGACGTTGTTGTAGACGGGGTTGTCGCCGTTCGAACCGGAGACGCTGAATTTTTCATACCGGACCGCTATGGTGATTTCCGGGTTGATCTCCAGCTGAACCGTATCGTTGTTGATGAGGGTCGGCGTGATGTTGAGCTTGATGCCGGTGCGTTTGAACTTGGCGCTCTGGGAAACTGCGCTGTTGGTGACGGTGTTTTCCTGATACGGCAGGTCTTCGCCGGTGCTCATGCTGGCCTTCATGCCGAGATCGGCGATGACGTTCGGGGCGGCGAGAATCCGGGCGTCCGAACTGGTGGTGAGCCAGCGGAGCGCGGCCTCAAGAGTCGAAGTGCTCTCGCCCGCCTTGCCGAGCGCGACGGGGAAGAAATCGAAACCGGAACTCTCCCCGGTGGTCGTCTTCTGGGTCGGGCTGTTCAGCGAATAGCCGTACGTGCTGGTGGTGTTCGTCCCGGCGTCGAAATGAGTGTACTGGAATTTCACGTCCCTCTGTTCGCCCTGCTGGGTGGAAACTTCGATGATCTGCGTTTCCACAAGCACCTGCGGGAGCGGAACGTCGAGCGCAAGCAGTGTCGCCTTGACGGTCGGCACCTTGTCGCGCAGGACGTTGATGACGACGGTATTCTGGTTCGGGGAAGTCTCGCAGGTTCCGCTCTCGGCGAGCGCGGCCTCGATGGCGTCCTTCGCGGAATCCGCGTCCACGAAACGGAAACGGTAGACGATCACCGAACGTTTCGGAGCCTCCGGATTCTCGTTCTCCACATCGGTAACCACCAGATACGGTTTATCCGGGATATACCGTTTCGGAGTGATGACGGGACGGGCGCTGTTTTTGAACAGAGCCTCCAGCCGCTTGATGACAGCCTCCTTGCCACGTCCGGTGAACCCTGCGGCAATCTGCTTCTGCTCAATCTTCTTCTCTTCGGCTCCGCTTGTCTTCGCACTCTCCTGCGCCGAAAGCGGACTCATTCCGACCGGCAGAGCCGTCGCCAGAACCAGCGCCAGCAGTCCGGGATATTTTACGGACAGCATTATTAAAACCTTTCACATTCTGCAATCTATAGATTTTACGGGGGGCTTTAATCATACAATCATTTCTCCGCTTTTTCAAG
>URNE01000498.1 GCA_900549045.1 uncultured bacterium
ACGCTGAGCTTTTCCGGATCGGCAAGGTCGAACCAGAACAGCGTTTCCTCTCTTCCGGTTGCGTACGAATCCGCTTCTTCGGGCGAGACATAGAGCAGTTTTGAACTCATTAAACACCTCCTTGTGCGGGACCGGACGGCGGCGTCTTCCGGTCCCGCGTGATTCCGCCGGTTCAGCCGACTTTACGGACGAGTCCGATCATGATCTTTCCGGCGGAGAGATCGGAATCGGCGGTGATGCTGATTTTCTTCCAGAACGGAACCGTGGAGACCGGAGCGAAGCGGAAGAGTTCGGTTCCGGCGGCGAGCGTCTTGTCGGTTGCCGTGCAGAGAACGGCGTATTCGCTGAATGTGCCGTTTTTCGTTTCGGAGGCAAGAAGTTTGACCGTCAGCTTTTTGCCGGAAGCGATGGTTGCGGCTTTCGTTACCGTGCCGACGATTTCGAGTCCGAGTGCGCTCCCGCTGCAGAGGAAGGGGGCGGATGTGACCGCGGTTGCGTTTGGGAGCGCGGCGTCGAGGACGGGTGTGTCGTGAAGTTCAGACGAGATTGTTTTGGAAAAACTCATGGTGTATTCCTTTCAGGTTCAAAGAGAAACGGCGGTTTCTGTTCCGTTGTCGAAGTTGAAGCTTGTGATGATCGGGACTCCGTTCCAGGCGTCGATCTGCGTGGAGAAGCCGTTGCCCGAAACGAGCGTCATGTGTTCGAGCTTGCAGGTGGTTCCGAGGTATGCCTTGACCGCGGGGTGACAGAAAATGAAGGTGTTCTGGCCGGCGCGGGCGTCAATGAGCAGTTTGTCCATCTGACGCATGGTCGGGAAGGTGCGGGCGGAGGAGGTGTCGGAATCAATGTCGCAGTTGACAATGGCGCTGACGTAGTCAGGGTTTGCGAGCTGAACGCCGAAGTAGGTTTTCAGCCGCATTCCGTAGACGAGGCGGCCTTCCGCGTTTTTGTAGAGTTCGCCGCCCGCGATCGGAGTGAGATCGAACGTTTTGCCGTTGCCGAATCCCGCGGGATCGTAGACGCCGGTGATTTCTCCGGGAACGTAATGGACGCAGAGAATCGAATAGTTCCTGGTTCCGGTTCCGCCTGCGGACTGGATGTTTCCGTTGCGGATGGCGAAGGCGCGGAAATTGTCGTAAAGCAGACTGCGTTCCGCGGACATGCCGGTCTTGCGGAGAACGGGCGTTGCCTTTTTGGCGAAGTAGGAGACGGGGCCGCCGAGCTTGCGGGCGGTGTCTTCGCCGACTTCCATTTCACCGCCGATGATGGAGAGATCGGTCTGCTTGAGTTCCGATTCCGCAGAGACTTTCGGCAGCGGTGCGTCGAGGTCGACAAGGTCGCCGCCGGTGATGTCCTTCATGGATTCATAGATGTTCCAGAGACCATGGGAGGAGGGCTCCATCGGGAGATCGCGGAGGATCGGGGCTTCGCAGGTGATGGCGTCGACGACTGCGCGCTGGGATTTGTCGGGGCCGAGGGCGATTTCATAGAGAGATGCTGTCATATTGAGTATTCCTTATCTGTGGTTGTGCCAGGATTCGGCGATGAGTTCCGCCATTGTGTTCCGGGGCTCTGCGTGGGCGGCGTACGGGAAAATGTTCTGCCGGACGCCAGCGGAGCGGGAGGGCGCGAGCCAGTGCGGAGATTCGCGGAGCTGTTTTTCCAGCCATTCCGCAACGCCGACTCCGCCGTTTTCCGGTTTGCCGCGGACGGTACCGTCTTCGCCCGTCTCAAAGATGGAGGCGCGGGCGAGAACATCGGGGAGAGCTTCGGCGCGGACTCCCATTTTGAGCGCGGTTTCACGGAGCGCATTCTTGATCCGTTCCGCCTGAATCGCGGAATCCCGGGTTGCGAGCTTTGCTTTCAGATCGGCGAATTCGTCGAAAAGTGAATCGACGCGGTCTGGCTGAATGCCGTTTTTTTCGCAGAGGGCGCGGAGATGTTCCGCTTCCGCAAGCCGCTGTTCCATTGAGGAACGGAGCTGCAGGAAGTCCTGCGCGGTTTTGACACCCTCGATGCCTGTGAGAGTCCAGACTCCGGGGGAGGTTTCCGAATAGAGTTCCCGGAATTTTTCCGGAACCTCGGCGATGTCGTGAAAAACTGTTTTCAACGCCATGCTTTTCTCCTGTTTTACGGATCCGTCACCTTGACGCATCCG
>URNE01000499.1 GCA_900549045.1 uncultured bacterium
GCTATATTACCTTGTTACTGACCATAATTTCAAGGAGTAAAAGATGGATCACAAAAACGAAATTCTGAGGCTTCTGCGCGAAGACGGCCGGCTTTCCAACGAGGAAATCGCGGAACGGATCGGCGTCTCCGGAAAAACAGTCGAAAACACGATCAAGAAACTGGAAAAATGCGGTATCCTGGTCGGCTTTCGAGCGTTGTTCGACGATTCCGTACTCCCTGAAAACGCCGTAAAGGCTATCATCGAAGTTAAAATCAAACCCGAACGCAACGGGGGCTTTGACCGAATTGCGAAACGCATCAGCAAGTTCTCGAAAGTCGAGAGCCTCTATCTGATGTCCTCCGGTCTGTTCGACCTCATGATCGAGGTCCGCGGCGAAACTCTCAACGATGTGGCGGAATTCGTCTCAAGCAAACTCGCACCCATGGAAGGCGTCGTCTCCACATCCACACACTTCATTCTGAAGAAATACAAAGAATCAGGAAAGCTTTTTGAAAATGAAGAAGAACACGAACGGCTCAAAGTCACCCCTTGATCTCAAATCCAAACTCGCTCAGCATATCATCGGACTCCCCAAAAGCGGTATCCGCGACTTCTTTGAACTCGTCAACACCATGGACGACGTGATCTCCCTCGGCATCGGCGAGCCGGACTTCGTCACGCCGTGGACCATCCGCGAAAGCTCCATCTACTCAATGGAACGCGGACACACGAGCTACACCTCCAATCTCGGTCTCCTCTCCCTCCGCAAGGCTATCTGCAAATACGTCGCAGAAAACTACAGGGCGGAGTACGACCCCGTCCGCGAGTGCATCGTCACCGTCGGCGTCAGCGAAGCGCTCGACCTGGTGATCCGCGCGATCACAAACCCGGGCGATGAAATCATCTACAACGAGCCCTGCTACGTCTCCTACTGCTCCGAAATCAAAATGGCGCACGGAGTCCCCGTTCCCGTCGCGACCTACGAAAAGAACAATTTTGCGCTCGATCCCGCCGACCTTGAGAAGGCGATCACACCGAAAACAAAAGCGATTCTTCTCAACTTCCCCTGCAACCCGACCGGGGCGACGCTCAACATGGATCAGCTCGAAAAGATTGCGGAAATCGCCCTCAAGCACGATCTGCTCGTTTTGACCGACCTCATCTATTCCGAACTCACCTACTCCGGAAACATCCTTCCGGCAATCTCCTCGCTGCCCGGCATGAAGGAACGCACTGTCTTCCTGCACGGATTCTCCAAAGCATTCGCCATGACCGGATTCCGCGTCGGCTACGCATGCGGACCGTTTGAAATCATCGACGCCATGATGAAGATTCACCAGTACTCCATGCTCTGCGCTCCCATCAACGCCCAGGAAGCCGCCGAAGAGGCGCTCCGCGACGGCAAACGAGACATGGAGGCGATGCGCCGCGAATACATGAACCGCAGAAACGTCATCGTCAAAGGCTTCAACAGGATGGGACTCCCCTGCTTCATGCCCGAAGGCGCGTTCTACGCATTCCCGAACATCACCTCGACGGGACTTTCTTCCACCGAGTTCGCAAAGCGTCTGCTTATGGAACACCGCGTCGCCGTGGTTCCTGGCTGCGCATTCGGCAAATCCGGCGAGGGCTACGTCCGCTGTTCCTATGCGACTTCCATGGAGGGCATCCGCGAAGCTTTGAAACGCATGGAGGCATTCATGAAAGACCTGAAGGCGGAAAAGAAACGTTCCTCCGCAAAGAAGAAATGAGCCGCCCGTGTTCCGAATCAGTTCCTTCCTGTTTCTGGAATCATTCCTTCTGGGAGTCTGCTCCCTGCTGACAGGAACGGAGCTGATTCAAGACCTTCTCGTTCTCGCGAACGGGAAGGAATTTATTCTCGCGGCAGCCGTCCCGGTCCTCCTGATCGGGGCGGTTGTTTCCATGTTCCCTCTGCTTCCCCACAAAAAACGGACAGCCGGAGAATCCGTTTACCTGTTTTTCGCTCAGGAATTTTCCGTTTTCATCCTCTCACTTCTTCATTTCCCCATGCTGATGCTGACCGGATGGACGGGAAGTTTTCCGCAGGATTTTTCGGGACGTCTTCTGCTTGGCTCCGGCTTGATCGCCGCCGTCATTTCCGGACTTGCCGCCGGACTTCTTTACGGCGCGTTTTTGTAGCGGGCAAAAAC
>URNE01000500.1 GCA_900549045.1 uncultured bacterium
GGGGAGAGCAAATGACGGCTCCGGACGAAACGGCCGCGGCAAGCCGCGGCCGTAAACCCCGCAGCCCGGAAGCGCAGCTGCAGCGCCGTGAGGAAATCATGCGCTCGGCCCTGGCGTGCTTTAAGCGAAAGGGGTTTCACAACGTCTCCATGTCCGACATCGCCCGCGAAGACGGCATGAGCGTGGGAAACCTCTACAACTTCTTTGAAAACAAGGACGCCATCATTGAAGCCTTTGCCGAGCGGGAAATTCTGAGAATCCGCCGGCATCTGTGCACGGACTCGGAGCACTATGAGGAGCAGGAAGCCTGTAAGCGCGATGTCTACGAACTTACGCTTGCCAGGCTCGATCCCGTCAAGGCAAGACTTACCCTGGAAATCCTGGCCGAATCCGTGGAAAACGAACGGATCAGGCGCGCCGTGCAGCAGTTTGTCGCGGCCTGGCGTGAAGTTCTGATGCCCGTGTACCTGCACGGCGGCCGGGTAACGGACGCCGTTGCCCGTACGCGCCTTGAAGCTGATCTCGCCCTTTTGGACGGCATATGGTTAAGGGCGCTGAGTGTCAGTGATGAAGCGCAGAAGGAGGCACTTGCCCGTGAGGTAAGCGAACGCATCTGGGCATCGGCTTCAAGAGTCTGACCCGGAAACACTTTTTACGTCTTTACAAAAAAGCGGGCTATTGCGAAAATAGTCCGCTTTTTTTGAAAGCAAAAATTCGAGCTTAAAAAGCGCCTGGTTACAGTAAATTGCTCAGGCGAAACCCTTCGGGGTGCTGGTATAAGTTGCGACAGCGGGCCGCAGAAAAAAGGCGGCGCCGGTGCTGCAGAAGGCGCGGGACGGTTTGCTGCGGGTCTTTTTCAGACTGGGCGGATCAAAGTGAGCCTTCCGGATAAATTGTGTAAAGAATTCCGATCATGGCAAAGAAAAGAACTCCGATTTACAAGGTCCTTTATTTTCAGGTGATCTGCGCCATTGTGTGCGGCGTGCTGCTCGGCTATTTTGCGCCGGACTGGGGCGCAATGATGAAGCCTTTCGGTGACGGCTTCATCAAACTCATCAAGATGATCATCCCTCCGGTGCTTTTCTGTTCGGTTGACATTTTCAGCACCGGAAACCTCAAAAAAGGAGTTTTCAGATGAAAACGGTCATTTATTGCAATGTCACAACCGGAGAGGCGTTCGACGCCGACGGCAGCCCCCGCTCTCTCAACAATCCTTTTACCGCCGCTTACGGCGAGCGGCGGATTTTTGAATGGCATCTTGTCACGGCAACTTCCGGCGCTTCGCCCGCAAACTGGACGCCGCTCACGGAATTCGAGCATGCCCCGAGTATTGCATCGCTTGCCGCGGACGACACCTACATCAACGCCTATCCCGGACGCTTCGTTTCCTGCGAGAACAGTGTTGTTCAGCTGGAACTGGATGTGGATGATTCGCTGATTCCGGGCAAAGGACGGCTGCGTCTGACGAAGACGGACGGAGCGGTTCAGGAGATCGGCTACACCGCCGTCACACCTTGTGCAGGCGGTTACAAATTCCATGCGGCGGAAACACTTGCCGCTTCCGATTATCTTCCCGACGGATCCGCCGACCTGCTGAAACAGCCGATGGCGAAAACGAGCTCCTGTCTGTCCGGTTCAATTCCTGCGCGCGGAATTTTTCAGTTTTCTCTGGCGTTCCGTTCGGAAAAACTCAAAAAACTCTTCGAATATGCGGATGTGGAACGGATTGCGACGCGCGGGCTGGAGCTGCGGCTTGCCGGACTGGATGCGTCGTCACAGCGCGTGGAGCTCGTTCATGCGGTTGTACCGCTGACGGTTCTCGGCGTGCTGGATCAAAGTTCACTTGCTGAGACTGTTCCGGCAGCGGAGCTCGATGCATATCAGGCGTGGACGCTTGCGCAGCTCGCCGCTGGGATTGAAACTTCATTTTCGGCGGACGGTTCCATCTGGTCCGCCTCATCGGCGAATGCGGAGTGGGTGCGGCTTCGTCCGGCGAATGTCGCGAATGCGGCATGGAGCACTCCGGTTCCTCTGCCGCGTCCGGTGGTTGTGGAATATTCGTTTACGATCGGGAGGTGCAGCCTTTTCTACGCCCATCTTCTCCACTTCTTCAGGGGAGAGGGGAACAGGCTTGGATGCGGGACCGACA
>URNE01000501.1 GCA_900549045.1 uncultured bacterium
GCAGCGAACCGGGGGCGGACATAATAAAGGGGATGCCGGAAACGGCATTCTGTAAAAATGGACCAAAGCAGGAGATGAAGGAAGTCCACTATGGTAAAGATCAGACTGAAAAAAACAGGCGCTAAGAATTGGATCAGTTTCCGTATCGCGGTTTGCGACATTCGTTCCCAGCGCGACGGCTACATGGTTGAAGAGATCGGCTACTACGATCCGAAGCACAGCGATGAGAAGATCGATGTCGAGCGCGCGGATTACTGGATCGCCAACGGCGCCCAGATGTCCGATACGGTCAAATCGATTCTGGCTCGAGCAAAAGCCGGCAAGTCCAAAGTCAAAGGCGTGCCCGATGCCAAGCCGAGAAAGAAAAACTTCAAGAAGGGCGCCGACGAAGCCGCTTCCTGAGCAGGAATGGAGAGGTAACGTGCTTTTCGATACGTTAAAAAGATGGTTCGGCGGAGGAAAATCCGCGGAGGAAAAGGCCCCGGCCACCCCCGCGAAGAAATCCGCTGTTCCGGAACATGTTGCGACGCTCAAAGATCTTGAAGGCTTTGTCGACTATGTGGTGAAAGCCCTCGTGGATGTCCCCGAAGAGGTCAATGTTACGACCGAAGACGGCGAAAACGACACCCGCGTCATCAAGATCAAATGCCGCAAGGAAGATACCGGCAAAATCATCGGCAAGAAAGGCAAGACGATCATCGCCCTGCGCTCTCTCGTCGGCGGAGCCGCCGGACGTCTTCAGGAACGAGTCACTGTTGAGGTGGTCGACTGAGTCTGCGCTTTGACATCATCACTCTTTTCCCGTCGATCTTCTTCGGCCCGCTCGGCGAGAGCATCGTCGGCAGAGCGGCGGAAAAGGGACTCGTGCAGATAAACACCGTTGATCTGCGTGATTTCACGCATGACAACCACAGAACGGTGGACGACAAGCCGTATGGCGGCGGAGCCGGGATGCTCATGAAACCGGAACCGCTGTTTGAGGCTGTGGAATCTTTGAAAACTGAAAAGACAAAAGTGCTGCTCACATCGCCCTGCGGCGAGCCGTTTTCCCAGAAAATGGCTCACGAACTGGCGAAAGAGGAACACCTGATTGTCATTTGCGGACACTATGAAGGAGTTGACGAACGGGTTCGTCAGGTTTTGGTTGACCGGGATGTTTCGATAGGAGATTATGTCCTGACCAGCGGAAATCTTCCGGCTATGGTGATTGTCGATGCTGTGACCCGTTTGCTGCCGGGCGCGCTGGGTTCTCCGGAATCCGAAGTCGACGAATCGTTTGAAGACGGACTTCTTGAGTATCCGCAATACACGAGACCCGCGGAGTACAGAGGCTGGAACGTGCCCGATGTCCTTCTCTCCGGCGACCATAAAAAAATCGCCGAATGGAGAAGGGAAGAGTCGAGAAAACGCACCGCCGCCGTACGACCGGAGCTCCTGAAACTGAAACAAAATAAACACTCCCCGGAGGATGAAAAAAGATGAACAAGATTATCAATGCTATCGAAAAGAAGCAGTTGAAAGACAAAGTCACCGATTTCAAGATCGGCGACACCATCAAGGTCTTTACCAAGATCGTTGAAGGCACCACCGAGCGCATCCAGATGTTTTCCGGAATCGTGATCGCAAAGAACGGTTCCGACATCCGCGAAACCTTCACCGTCCGCCGCGTTTCCTTCGGCTACGGCGTCGAACGCGTCTTCCCGCTTCACTCCCCCCGCATCGACCGCATCGAAGTCGAGCGCAAGGGCCGTGTCCGCAGAGCTAAACTTTACTACCTGCGCGACAAAGTCGGCAAAGGCGCCAAAGTCAAAGAGCAGCTCCGCTTCACCGACAAAGCCGCAAAGTAAGCGGTTCAACTCGTTTGCGGAGGGTTCTCCAATGTCCGGATTTCTCTCCGCTTCCGATCAGCTCCTCGTTTTTGAATCTCAATTCTGGAACGGGGAGTTTTCTTTTCTCGCCGGAATCGATGAAGCCGGACGCGGCTGTCTCGCCGGTCCCGTCGTCGCCGCGGCTGTCGTCTTCACCGATCACACCCGCATCCCCGCCGGACTCAACGACTCGAAAAAACTCACGGAAGCCACACGCGAAGAGCTTCGCCGGCTTCTCTTGAACGAACCGTCCGTCAAATGGGGCG
>URNE01000502.1 GCA_900549045.1 uncultured bacterium
CAGACTGGAACGGTTTTCTTGCAAAACTGGATGTGCGCATCATTCTCTGCGGGTACGCGGAAGATATATCCAGCTGGCCGCTTTATGACAATTTTTGCGGAGCCCCGTTCTATCGACTCTATCTGCCGCTGAAAGGAGCGTTCCGGATTTTCTCTTTGGAAAATTCCATTACGATCCGTCCGGATTCTTTTTATCTGATTCCTGATACGGTTCCGCTGAAGTTTCTGGGAATGGAGCAGAGCAGCCATTACTGGATTCATTTTGTATCAAAGCAGCTTCATAAACTGCCATTTTACGATCCGCTGGAAATGCCGGAGGATTCCATTCCGGATGTGAGGAACCGGATTGAACGCATTTTAGCCATGTGCCGCGAAGCAGACCGCTCCATAGCTTCGCTGCTTGAGGCAAAATGTGAACTTGAAAGACTGCTGATTCCGTTTCTTGAAAAACTTGCGTTGTCCGGACCGGATCCGGCACAACCGCGCAAACAGCTGTTTGAGCTGGTGGACTATATTGATCTCAACCTGGAGCGCCGTCTCACGGTTGCGGAACTGGCAAAACAGGCGAATCTCAATTCCGCCATGCTGACCTCGCTGTTTGTCGGTCATTTCGGAATTCCTCCGAAGCAGTATATCACAACCCGCCGTCTTTATCAGGCCAAGCTGCTTCTGCTTCAGAGCAATCTTCCGATCAAGGAGATCGCATGGCGTTGTGGGTGGAAAGATGAATATTTTTTCTTCCGGATTTTCCGGAAACACGTAGGAATTACTCCGAACAGCTATCGCCGTTATCAGGTTTACTGAACCGCCGCGTCTCCACGCAGATCTTTTTCAAGCTCTTTGACGAACCGGTCCACATCCGCTTCCGCGAAAACTCCGCTGCGGTAGGCAATGACAGCATTCAGATGATTGTTGAACATGTTGAAAAAGACTCCGAATCCCGTCTGCGGCGAAACCGAGGGAAGATGATACAGGTTCGTCAGACGGCGTCCGGCGAACTTCTCTCCGGAAAGCGTTCCCGCTGAAAGAAAAGTGAAGACAAAGGATTCTTTAACCCGTTTCCCGCTCAGCATGGAAAGAAGCGAAGGCGGAAGGATGCGGGAAAGGCGGGATGCGGAACGGTACGCCTGCGCAATTTTTTCTCCTGTTCCCGCAAAGAGCTGAGTGCGGACAAGCTCCGTCGCTTCACGCGCATTTTGCAGAACGGAGCGTTTCAGAGAGATGGAGATCATGCTCCACTGATTGAAGAAAATCGTCTCTTCCGGAATTCCGGATTCGCCGCGCATATCCAGAATCATGGGAACACGGATGAATTCTCCGGCGTCCTGCGGAAAAAGAGCGCTGTAATGCGCGGCGGAAAGAGTGAGAAGATAGGGCGCAATCATGAACGGTCCGGCAACCGAATCGGAGCGTCTGCGCAACGCATCGGTTTCCGCCTCGGCGAGCGAGATGAGCCTGTGGACGATTCCGGCGGATTCTCCGGCGTTTTTTCCGATGGAGCTCCCCTCATTCCGCAGCTGTTTCATGCGGGAACCGATCTGAAGCCGGGCGGAAAGACGCTCTTCGAGAGATTCACGGGGCAGGAAAGTGCGGGGCGGCAGATCAAGCCGCTCGTTTCCGCCCGGACGGAAAGACTCCAAGAGCTGTTCCGCGCCGCGGGCGTCGAACAGAGTATGACTGAATTTGAAAAGCAGAGCCGAGCCGGTCTTGTGCCGGACCACATGCACGGCCAGTCCGCGGTGCGAAGGAAGAGGCGTGTTGCAGAAGTGTTCCAGCGCGGCGGAATAGTCGGAAGTGAACAGGAGCTGCTCCGCGGTGACCGGAACGGCGTGTGCGGAGCCTGGACGCCACCACGGACGCAGAAGCAGATCCCTCCGGACGGAGCCGTTGAGGAGGGGAAACAGCTTTTCCAGTTTGCTCTGCACAAGAGCGGATGCAACGTCAGCCGGGAACACCTGTTCGGTTTCCAGCACAATGATGAAGTGATTGCCTTGTCCGGGAGTAAGGCGCGACTGCCAGTTCCGCAGATACGCCGTCCAGTCCATCCCGTCCAGATAAATCCGTTTACTGTTCATATTATTCCATTTCCGTTCCGTTTCTGAAAAAACAACCCGATAATATAGGATGG
>URNE01000503.1 GCA_900549045.1 uncultured bacterium
TGAACGAGCCTGCGGAATATTTTATGTTGTTTGCTTAAGCGATTAAGCAAGACAAGAGGAGTGCAAGATGGCGACTTTGAAAGATGTGGCAAGAGAGGCCGGTGTATCGGTGGCTCTGGTTTCGTATTATCTCAACGGCAGCAAGGCGGGGCGGATGAGCGATGAAACGCGCGGTCGGATTGCGGAGGCGATGAAAAAGCTGAATTACCGTCCGAACCGCGTCGCGCAGTCGCTCTCCACGGGACGCGGAAGGAATATCGGGATGCTGGTCGGCAATATTGCGGATCCGTACTTCGGACATCTTGCGGAAGAGGCATTGAAGGAGGCGGCGGAACACGATTATTCGCTGATTTTTTCGCTGACCTGCGGAACGGGGCCCGTAGCGAAAGCGGTGGATTATCTGCTGCGCAACCGGATTGATGCACTATTTGCCTGTTGCGCGCTTCCCGGGGCGTTCCGGGAGGAGAATCCGGATTTGCCGGTTGCGGTTCTGGGAACGAATGAGCCGGATTTTCTTGATCTGCAGACGCAGGCGGATGAGGCGTTTACGGAAGCGCTCCGTTTCTTCCTGGCGCGCAGGATAACAACAGTGTACCAGTTCCCCGAAGGCGGAACGATTTGGAACTGCAGTCTGGAACGGGCGGCGGAACGGATTGGCTGTGCGCTTTCCGGCGGGGGAAATTTGAAGCTGGAGGAGGCTCTTGCGGAGGTTGCTGCGCAGCGTCCCGGGGTGATTCTGGTCAACGGTCATGCGCTTTATGGTTTGTTGAATCTGCTGGATGAGCTCCCCGGGTATGCGCCGGAATTGGTGATTGGTGTGGATGAGTTTCATAATTTTCTGGAGAGTCCTTTGATTTCCGGCGGCATTCTGACCAGCACACGGGAAAAAGCTCAGCGTGGGATTCAGGAGCTGATCCGGAGAATCGAGAATCTGGAATTGCCTCATTCCGGAATTGTTCCGGTCTCACCCGCAAAATTCATTCGATACAACGCCGGAGAACATCCTGTGATGATTCCGGCAAAAAAAGGATTTTGATTCATGCTCGGAATATTTTCCATGGCGCCGGTCTCATTTCCCCCGGATTTCATCTGGGGCTCTGCGACGGCCGGCTATCAGATCGAAGGGGACAACATTCACTGCGGACACTGGCACCGTGAAGTGCTCTATCATGCCAAAGAGCCGTCGGGGAAAGCCTGCAATTTCTGGAATCTCTGGCCTCAGGATTTTGCAATGCTGAGCAAACTCGGTCACCGCATGTTCCGTATGTCGGTTGAATGGTCCCGCATTGAACCGGAGGAGAACCGGCATGACGAAGAGGCGCTTGCGCGTTATCTTGCGATGTTTGAAGAACTCAAAAAACGCGGGATCAAGCTCTGCCTTACTCTCCACCATTTTTCCCAGCCGCAGTGGTTTGAGGAAAAGGGGGAGTTCAACGACGCGGAAAACATCAGCTGCTTTCTCCGTCATCTGGAGTATCTGGTTCCGAAAGTCGCGCCGTATGTGGACCTTTGGAACATCTTCAACGAATTCAACAACGGCGATTCTCCGTCGCTTTACGGGCGCAAGACGAACTGTCTGATTGCCCACGCCCGTGCCGCGCAGATCATCCGTGCACACTCAAAGGCGCCTGTCAGCACCGCCCATGCGATGACCTGTTATCAGCCGCTAGATTCTGATGATGAGTTCGACGTCACGCGGACCCGTATCCGTGACTGGGTGGTGAACCGCTTCTTCTATCATGCCGTCCGGACGGGCGAGATTCTGTTTCCGTACCGCGACGCAGTGGAGGTTCCGGAGCTGAAAGGTTCGTGCGATTTCTGGGCAATCAACTACTACTCCCGCCATTTCGTTTCCGCCCGTAAAGCGGTTTCTTCGCGGCATGAATGTCAGAGAATCCGTCCTATCGACCGGGATTTCTATCTGGAGGAATTCTATCCGCAAGGGCTTGTTGACGGGCTTTGCCAGCTGAAAGATCTGCCGGTCTACATCACCGAAAACGGTTTCTGCTGTGATGACGACCGGCTGCGTATTCTCTATCTGGCGCGGCATCTTCAGGCTGTTTCGGAAGCGATGCGGAAAGGATGCGATGTCCGGGGATATCTCTACTGGTCGCTTCT
>URNE01000504.1 GCA_900549045.1 uncultured bacterium
GTCCCACCATCGCCTGCACAAAAGGCGGGAAAATTTATGCCGGCTGGTATTCCGGCGGTTCCAAGGAACCCTCTTTGCTGAATTACAACCTGCTGACCGTTTCCGGAGACGGCGGAAAAAACTGGCGGGAACTGTTTGTTCTGGAGGGCTGCCCCGATCAGAAAATACAGGCGTTGGATATTGAAATATTCATTGATCCTCTTGCGCGTCTCTGGGTATGCTGGGTTCAGCGCAACTGGGCTCTTCCGCGAAATGCTCCCGGACATCTGAATCAATGGGCCATGATATGCGCCGATCCCGATTCAGAAGAACCTGAGTTTTCCGCCCCCTTCTTTCTCGGAGAAGGTTTTATGCGCTGCGCTCCGGAATTCCTTGCTGACGGACGCTGGCTTTTTCCGGCTTACAACTGGATGACCGACAATTACGCTTTTTTTGAGACTGCGGATCAAGGGGAACACTTTTCGCCCTGTTCCGGTCCGAAAAAGATCAGCACCGATTTTGACGAAGCCATGTTTCTTGAAACTGCAGATCATGAAAAGGTGATGATGCTTGCGCGCACGACGTGCGGAGCTCTGGCCTATACGGAATCAGCCGATTCGGGACGCCGCTGGAGCGAACCCGTGCTGCGCCGCGACCTGCCGGATCCCGGCAGCCGTTTCTTCTGGAAACGCCTTCCGTCCGGCAGAATTCTGATGGTCAAGAATCTTTCGCCGGAAAAAAGAGTGATGATGAGCGCCATGCTTTCGGAAGACGAAGGCAAAACCTGGCCTTTCGTTCTGACGCTGGATGCGAGGGAAACTTCCTACCCTGAAGCTGCGGTGGCTTTCGACGGCTCCATTTTCATCGTTTATGACCGGGGGCGCTGCTCGCACAAGGAAATTTTGCTTTCCCGCATCACGGAACGGGAAATCCTTCAGGGGAAAATTTCAGACCCCGCTTCATTTTTGAACCGGATTATCAGCAAGGCTCCGGAAATTCCGGCTTTGGGACGCTGGTATCGGGAGGCGGTAACTCTGTATGACAACCAGCTGATCTCCCTGCCTTTAATCTGAATGCGCAATACAGGGGGGGGGACCGCTTCTTCTGTCCGCGGCGACATGTTCGGCGGAATCGCGCGAAAATCGGAATGACGGTTGAAAATGCGGGCGGGGCGGAGTATATTACAATTCACAATCAACCGGGAGGAACCTGATATGAACGCGGAACAGCTTCAGCAGCAAATTCGTGAATGGAAAGAAAAGCGCAATGCCGTGATTCTGGCGCACAACTACGTCGAAGGAGAAGTGCAGGACGTCGCAGACTTCGTCGGCGATTCTCTGGAACTCAGCATCAAGGCGCGCGACTCGAAAGCGCCGGTCATTGTCTTCTGCGGTGTTTCCTTCATGGCTGAAACGGCGAAGATTCTCTCTCCCGGAGCAACCGTTCTCCATCCCGTCCGCGGCGCCGGATGCCCGATGGCGGACATGGCGGACGGCAAAGCTGTTGCCGAATACCGCAAGGCTCATCCCGACACCGTTCTGGTCGCCTATGTGAACACGACTGCCGCGGCGAAGGCGGAAGTTGACATCTGCTGCACCTCCGCGAATGCGGAAAAAATCGTGAAGTCGATAGCTCCTGACCGAGAGATCATGTTTCTTCCGGATCAGAACCTCGGCGCGAATGTCGCCCGCACCCTCGGACGCAGGATGGAACTCTGGCCGGGCTTCTGTCCCACGCACAACAAGATTCTTCCTGAAATCATCGAGGAAAACCGGAAGAAATATCCGGACGCCGTTTTGATGGTTCACCCCGAATGCCGTCCCGCAGTGGTTGATCTCGCCGATTATGCGCTTAGCACCGGCGGAATGCTGCGCAAAGTGCGTGAACTCGACGCCAAGCAGTTCCTGGTCGGAACCGAACACGGCATCATCCACCGTATGAAAAAGGAGAACCCCGGCAAGGAATTCATCCCGCTCGCCCCGGTTGTCCACTGCCCGAATATGAAGAAGATTACGCTCGAAAGCATTCTTGAGGCTCTGGAGACAATGGAGCTGCGCGTGGAATTGCCGGAAGAGCTCATGGAGCGCGCGCGCCGTCCGATTGAACGGATGCTTGCTCTCTGACAGAATTTTTCAAA
>URNE01000505.1 GCA_900549045.1 uncultured bacterium
GATAGCGCGTGGAGGGCTTCAGCCGGAACTCTTTGGAGAAAACGGAGAAGTATTCCGCACGGGAATTCTCCACGGCAAGCGCATACCTGCCCGCTCCGGGAGCTCCGGCGGAAAGTTTCAGCGGAATGAACTCCCGCGACGGGTTCACATCGGTGCGGAGTTCGCGCTCAACGGCAAAACCGTCCGTGCCGAGCTCAAACGAACCGTTGAAAAACGAATTCGCGCTCAGCGCAAGCGGAAGCGAACAGAGCAGAAAAATTTTTTTCATATACTGTCTTTCCTTTATATTAAGGGGTTAAAATTTCATCAGAAGTTCCAGAACGAGATCGTAGAACTCTTCCACATTATGCCAGCCGAGTGCGACCTGCATCGGCGTTCCGTGCCCGCGGTCGACAACCGTCATGCCCTCGTCCGTCACCGAAAGCGGCAGCTCTTCGATCTTCGCAAGCTCCGGCTTCACAATCAGAGCCGCGGCGGCGGGATCCGCAAGAAGAGTCGATTCGACTTCATACTTGTACGGACACTCCTCTTTCGCCGCAAGTTTCCACTTGCACCAGATCTCGTGATTCGCCATGACAGCTTTCGCCATCACCGCATCCGAACGCTTCAGGGTCTGAAACTTTTCGCCGCGCAGCAGAACGTTTCCGCAGATGTCCAGCGGAACCAGCAGAGCCGAATGCCACGGCGCGCGGAAAACCGTCTTCGCCGACTCCGCATCCGCCATGATGTTGTACTCCAGCGACGGCGTCTCACGTCCGAAATAGCCGCGGAAGACGCTGCCGCCCATTGCGACGAGGTCGATTTTTCCAATGACATCCGGAGCTTCGCGCACCAGATCCGCGGGGTTGGAAAGCGGACCGATCGCGAGAAGCGTCACAGGGACCTCCGATTTGCGCACGGTCTCCGCAATCACCGAAACGGGAGAACGCGAGAGGTCGAATGCGGCGGGAATTCTGTAATCGCCGAGCCATTCGCCCTGGCAGCAGCGTTTTTTGATTCCCGGCTTGCCGAGCCCGATCGGAACGGGGGCGAGCCCGGCGGTCTCCACGAGTTTCGCGCAGAGTGCGGCGCGGTAGAGCGGATCGCCCGTCTCCGTGGTGATTCCCTTCAGCTCCACCGCATCCGACCGGAAAAGCATTCCGAGGGTCCAGGTGTCATCGACGTCTCCGCCGATGTCCGTATCAATAATAAGTGGTTTTCTCTGCATGATTTGAATCCTCATCAGTTCCAGCCATCCGGAAGGCTGGTATTGTTCGGCCGGATGAAGAAATGAAAGAATTCCCTATCGTCGATGAGTTTGAAGATGTTCTTGGTTTCCACATGTCCGTCAACAAAGAGAATATTGTCCGTTCCGCCCGGATGCCTCATCGGAGTGCAACTTTTTGCCACATCTTCATTATGGTAGTCTCTGGAATTCGATGTACCACCATTCGCTATTCCATCTTCCCCCGCATAAGGAGTTCCAGTCTCATCTATATTTTTCACATCCCAGAGAGTTGCTGTTTTTGTCGGGTATTTGTTTCTGCTGAGCCGGAGCGGCTTACGATATCCATCGCCAGCTAACCCGACACGTGCATTCCATGCCAGATTCGTAATCGGGCGGCTTTTTTTCTGATAATAGAAAATGTCCTTTTCTCCGCCCGGACAGATTGCAGGACTTTTCAGAGGTGCGTTGTCTGTCGGGAACGTACCGCTTTTCAAGCTCGGTAAAAGCAGAGCAAGCCAGTTGTTTTCATAGTTGATATCGTTGTTCCATGAAGAATTCGGATATGTAGGACCATGGGCGCTAGCCGGACACCAGTAGTCGTCATTGTCCTGCACATAGCCGATTGCCGCGACGCCGATCTGCTTCATATTGGACACGCAGCTGATCGCGTGCGCCTTCGCTCTTGCCGAATTCAGCGCGGGAAGAAGCATGCCGGCGAGGATGGCGATCACGGCAATTACCACGAGGAGCTCCACAAGCGTGAATTCGCGGAACCTGCATTTGAACCGCCGCGATCCCGGTCTTTGACACCAGGTCGCAGCCCGCACGGAAACAGTAAATTCGTTTTCAGGTCTCATCAGTTCAGTCCTTTCATATTTATTTTTATTCATCATTGCCCTGTAC
>URNE01000506.1 GCA_900549045.1 uncultured bacterium
GTGGTTCAGAGTCGACCTCGGATCCGTCAAAACTGTCGGACGCGTCGTCATTCTCTGGGAAAACTCCGCGGCGCTTGATTATAAAATCCAGCTTTCCAGCGACGGGGAAAACTGGATTGACGCCATTCATAAAACCGATGGAAAGGGCGGAGAAGAGACTCTCTCCTTCTCCCCTCAGCCCGCACGGTTCGTGCGTTTCACCGGACAGTTCCGCATCCAGCAGTACGGCGGTTACTCGTTCCGCGAATTCCAGGTTTTTGAAAAATGATGAAAACCATGCTCATTCTCTTTCTGTTCTCCGGAACGCTCGTGATGTTCCATGCGGAGGCGGAAGAGAATCTGGCGCTCAACCGGAAGGTCGCCGCGAGCTCCATCCAGTATCTCGGAGTCGATGCACACTGGGCATGCGACGGCAAGTCCCGCACCCGCTGGGCGAGCCGCTTTTCCGATCCACAGTGGCTGATGGTGGATCTGGCATCCGTCAAAACTGTCGGACGTGTCGTTGTTTTCTGGGAGACCGCCGCGGCGAAAGAGTACCGGATTCAGCTCTCTTTGAATGGAAAAGAGTGGACGGATGCATCCGTCAAAACTGACGGGGCTGGCGGAATCGAGGAACTGAAGTTTGCTCCTGCCCAGGCGCGCTTCGTCCGTCTCTATTGTGAAAAACGTCTCACCAAAGCCGGATATTCCGTCTTTGAATTTGAAGTGTACAGTGAATAACAAACAGAAAGAAGGAGTGGAAAAATGATGAAAAAAGCAATTCTCGCGGCAATCGCAATCGCGGCAATCGGAGTTTCCGCAGAGGAAGCCAACCTTGCCCTCGGCAAAACCGCCACCGCAAGCTCCATCCAGATGAAAGGTGTGGAACCGGCAAAAGCGGTCGACGGCAAGCTCAACACCCGCTGGTCCTCCAAATTCAGCGACAACCAGTGGATCATGATCGACCTCGGTTCCGCTCAGGAAGTCGGCAAAGTCGTTCTCCGCTGGGAGAATGCCTACGCAAAGGAGTATAAAGTCCAGATCTCCGTGGACGGCAAGGAGTTCAAGACCGTTTCCGAGCAGAAAGAAGGCAAGGGCAAGACCGAAGCAATCACTTTCCCTGCTGAAAAAGCGCAGTTTGTCCGCATTCAGTGCGACAAACGCGGAACAAATTACGGAAACTCTCTCTGGGAAGTTCAGGTTTTCGCAAAGTGACCGCATGTTCCCATGCTCGCTTCTCTTCAAACGGCAATACTTGACTGGCTCTCCCTGTACGGCGCCGCGGCAACCGCTCTGTGGCTTGTCTACAGCTTCATCCTCGGTGCCTGTTTCGGGAGCTTTACGACCGCTTGCGTGTGGCGCATTCCGCGCGGAATCTCCATCATCTGGCCGCCGAGCTCGTGTCCGAAATGCGGACACAAACTCGGGCCGCTGGAAAACATTCCCATTCTGGGCTGGCTGATTCTGCGCGGAAAATGCAAAGGCTGCGGACAGCCCATTTCGCCGCGCTACATTTTCATTGAGCTGGCGACCGCAATCCTCTTCACTTTCACCTCATATCTTGCGCTCCGGGGGGGAGAACCCGTGGCAGTCCTGATCCCCTGGACTCTGATAGTTCTTTCGGTCGGGAGCACCTGCACCGACTGTGAGCTTCGGATTATTCCGGACAAGTTCACTTACTCTGCGATGATTCTTGCGCTCCTCTGGAGTCTCCTCGTGCCGTCGGAGAAGATGCCGCCGTTTCATGCGTTCCTGCTTGCACTGGCCTCGATTGCGGCGATCGGACTTTTCTGCAGCTGTGCCGCGTGGGCGGGCAAGCTGATGTTCAAACGCGACGCTCTCGGCTGGGGCGATGTGAAATTCCTCATGGCCGCGGCGGGTTTGACCGGTGTTTTCGGAGCGCTCTTCGCCATGTTTTCGGGAAGTCTCTTCGCCCTGCTCTGGCTGCTTTTCGACGCATGGAAACGCGGACGTCTCCGCCGCAAGTTCGCCTTTGGTCCTTTTCTTGCCGCCGGAGCGGTTCTGTGGCTGCTGATCGGTCCTTTCGTGCTGAAACTTCTGCCTCCGCGCTGAGTCGGAAAAATTAACCGTTCCTAATTTTCAAAGATTCAGGTGAATTGCAAAA
>URNE01000507.1 GCA_900549045.1 uncultured bacterium
ACAGCAATGTCTGGAACCAGAAAACCAAGGAATATGGCGGAATTTGCGGAGCTTCTGGGGATCACTCCGGGAGCGGCGTCGCTCGCGCTGCGGGGCTCGGACCAAGTCTCGCCGGAACTTCGCAGCCGCGTCATGAAGGCGGCGGAAAACACCGGTTACGTTCCGCGCAGCTACCGCAGGAAAAACGAACGCGAGACAAACGAAAACGTCCGTCCCGCAAAACCGCTTCTTCTGCTGCACGGCAACGAAACGGACGACGACCCGGTTGCGCTCATGATGATCAACACCCTGCTCAAACGCTTCGGCGAGCAGCGTCTGGACTTCGAGATGCACACGCTTAAGGAACTGGAACGCATGGATAATCCCGCAGAGGATTTCTCCGGAGCAATCGGATTCTATTCGATTCCGGATCATTGCGCCGACCTGCTCAAGGGGCTCCCCCGCGTGACCGTCCTGGACGCGTTTCACCACGGCAGCGATGATCTTTACACCATCAACGAAGCCCAGGCCGGCGAACTCGCGGCGGAATACTTCCTCGCCAACGGCTACAAGGCGACCATCTGCGTCGTCGGCTGGCGTCAGCACGAACCGTTCCCCTCGATGAGAATCGACGCATTCCGGAAGAAAATGGAAGCGGCGGGCGTTCCCGCGCATTTTCTGCGCTATGATCTCGACGACAGCCGCAGTTTTCTTCCCGAACTGGAAGCCGCTCTGAAAAAATGCGGAAATGCAGCGGGATTCTTCACATTCAACGAGATGAGCGCATACAAGCTCTGTTCTTCGCTGAACCTGACGGGAATCGCCCGCCGCCCTGGAAAGACGGATGTCATCTCCTGCGGCTCGTCGTTCCTGCTGAAAGATTTCGTTCCGCTTCCGGGGATTGTCAATTTTCATCTTCCGGAATTGCTGAACCGCGCCGTGGACGGACTGCTCCGCCGGATTCAGAATCCGAACCATCCGCGCGTTTCCGTTGTCATGGATGTTGAACTGAACGTTCCCGAAAAAGAAAGAAAGGAAGGTTGATCATGCTGAAAATCAAAACATTGTCATTCGCGGCGGGAACGCTTCTCGCTTCGGCGCTGTTCCTCCCCGCCCTCGCCGCGGAACTGAAGCTCGCCCCGGAACAGGTCAAGCCCCGCTACCGCGCATCCGCAAAACTCGAAAAAGAGGGAATCCGCCTCATTACGCGCACGGCGGAATGGGATTCGGGCGCGCTGATCACTCCGCCCGCGGGAAAAAAATTCGACTTCTCCAAAGCACGCTTCCTCGCGGTCGACGTCGAAAACCTCTCGCCGGATCGCCAGATGCGTCTCACCATGCACATTTCCAGCGGCGGACGCGACAAGGCAAGTTCCAGTCACGTCGATCTCCCGCTGCGTTCGGTGAACACCGGAATCGGACTCAATCCGGGTGAAAAGCGCACGATGCGGCTCTATCTGCCACACGCTTCGCTCTTCGCCGCGCCGAAAGACGGACGCAATCTCCGCGCCCCGCTCGACACTGCCGCAATCAACGGAATTGAATTCAAACTGCAGTGGCCGTTCGAAGCCGAAGGGGAAATCCTCGTCGACTGCTGTCTCTCGAACCTCCGTCTGGAAGGTGAACCTGAGACGGACCGCGCAGTTGCCGCCGCAAAAAACTACTTCCCGTTCATCGACGACTACGGACAGTACCGCCATGCGGAATGGAAAGAAAAAATCCACACGGATTCCGATCTCGTCGCCAACCGCAAGAAGGAACTTGCCGAACTCGACGCGACCCAGCCCCCCGCGGAATGGGACCGCTTCGGCGGATGGAAAAACGGACCGGCGCTCAAGGCGACGGGGAACTTCCGCACGGAAAAATATCAGGGCAAATGGTTCTTCGTCGACCCCGATGGTCATCTCTTCTGGTCGATCGGACTTGATGTGAGCCGCACGCACACCGACGCCACTCCGGGACGCAGGCATCCGCAGTGGTTCTCCCGCGCGGTTCCCGCTGACGGAATGCTCCCGTTCACACACTGGAACCTTCAGAAGAAATACGGGAAAACGGATTACGACCGCGATTTCTATGAAACGCTCGTGAAGCGCTACCGCGCGTGGGGAATCAACACCATCGGC
>URNE01000508.1 GCA_900549045.1 uncultured bacterium
CTTCCGCATTCATGCCGATGCTCTCCTTCGGTTGCTTTTGTGTCGAATGCTTCAGTCTATGGAACTTTGCATAATATCCATTATGTTAAATTCCCCGTATTCAAAAGAGCAAAATTCCCTGAAAAATTTTCCCTCCTCTGTTCTTTTGTGCATATCCAGTTTAACATAATGGATATTATGTGAAACCGGAAACTTGCGTTATTGGCCTCTTTTGTTTTCTTACTTTAGCATGTCTGCGTGATTTTTTCAAGGGGCAAATAGAAAAAATATGAGGGTATGGAGCTCTGCGGCGTGCCTAAAAGACCGCATGCCGCATTCTGAGGACCCTCTACAACCAGAGAAGTATGCTTTCCGCATTCGGATGAAAGCTCTGTTTTGTGTACTGCGGATGTCCGGCCTCCGTTGAATCAACTGAAATTTCCGTTATGCCGCGTTCTTTTGCCTTCGCAATCAGGAATTCTGTCATCTGCTTCGCAATTCCTTTTCTCCGGAATTCCGGAACGGTGTAGACGTTCATCAGATGAGCACGTTTCCCTGTCGGATGGCTGAAGGTCGGCATAACGCGGATGAAACTCAGCGATGCGCAGCCGATACTCCGCGTCCCCTCTCTTGCTAGAACGGTGATCTGGTCGCCGTTCAGAAAATAGTCGCGGCTCTTTGATATGAGAAGCGGATCGAACTCATCCTTTTCCGTCATGGCGTTGACTTCCCGGAGCATTTCAAGACGGAGCCGGATGAGCTCTTCGAGCGGAGCGTTTGTCGTACAGGTTATGGTTTGCATGATTCCCTCTCGTTTTGCAATAAAATAACCGCCGGATTTTCTTTTTGCAAGTCTTTTTCTGTTTTTTCTTGCCATTCTTGCTTTCCGGAGTATATTTCCAATAAAACAAAGGATTTCCCATGCTTCGATACATTTTGCGGCGCTGCGCGTATTCGGTTCTGATTATGCTAGGCGTTCTGATTCTGACCTTTACGCTCTTCCGCGTCGCGGCGGGCGATCCTGCTGCGACGGTCCTCGGAAAGAATCCCTCCGCCGAGGAACTGGAAGCCATGCGCAATCAGCTCGGCTCCAACAAGCCGCTTTTCTTCGGCGGCTGGAAAACGACCGGATCCTATCCCTCCGCCGATTTCTCCGGCGGCCGTTCCGCTCCGCACGGCGTGACCGTTTCCGGTTCCGTCGAACCCTCCGCGGACGGTCTGCGTCTCGCTCCCGGAGCGGAACTGCGGTTTCAGCGCGCATTTGAACTTGACGGCGTGAAGGCGGAACTCTCCCCCGAAACGCTCCCGCTGACTTCCGCCTTCGACGGCGCGGATTATCTCCTGAAGAATGAATCGGGAAAAACGCTCGTTCTGCGTTCCGTTCGCTTTTTCGCTCCGGCAAAGAGCCGGTTCGACAGCCAGCTGACCGATTCCGTCCGCGAACTTGTATCGTTCCGTTCAACGTTTCCCTATGTGAGCTTTTTCAATTTCGGCGACACGCTTCTGACCCGCACGCCGATCCGCGAAGTCCTCTGGGACGGCATGTGGACTTCGCTTTTTCTGATGCTTCCGATTTTTTTCGGGGAACTCCTGACCGGCATCGTTCTTGCGATGCTCTCCGCCGTTTTCCGCGACTCCTGGCTGGACCGCTTTATCATGGTTTTTTCGGTCGCCGGAATGAGCGTCAGCTATCTTGCCCTGATCATTTTCAGTCAATGGCTGCTTGGCTACTACTGGAATCTCTTTCCCGTCTGGGGCTGGGATGACTGGCGCAATCTCGCGCTTCCGGTGATCGTGGGAATCATCAGCGGCACGGGCAGCGGCGTCCGTTTTTACCGTACGGTGTTTCTGAACGAAATCGGCAAGCCGTATCTGCGCACAGCGATTGCAAAGGGCGATTCCCCGTTTCGCGTCTATTTCCGGCATCTCCTGAAAAACGCCGCGATTCCGATCATCACACGCGCTTCGACGGTTCTTCCGTTCCTGTTTACGGGCAGTCTGCTTCTGGAGAGCTTTTTCGGTATTCCCGGACTCGGTTTTCGCGGAGTCGATGCGCTGAACAGCTCGGATTTGCAGACCCTGAAGGCGCTGGTGATTCTCGGAGCTTTTCTGTTCGTTTT
>URNE01000509.1 GCA_900549045.1 uncultured bacterium
GCTGGGCTTTTCATGATGAAAATTTAATTTTCCGTTTTGTGGCAATCCGGAAATTCCGCGGTATAGTATCGCATAGAACAATGGGGGGGATAACATGAAACTGCTGAAACCATACGGAATCCTCTGGATTCTCGCCGCCTTTTACATTCTGGCTTACCTGACGCCGCTGGCGTGCCGCCCGATGCTGCGTCCGGATGAGTACCGCTATGCGGAAATCCCGCGCGAAATGCTCGAAACCGGCGACTGGGTTACGCCGAAGATGCTCGGAGTGCGCTACTTCGAGAAGCCCGCGCCGGGATATCAGCTGACCGCCGTCTCGTTTTCCCTGTTCGGGGAGAATGTGTTTGCCCTGCGTCTGCCGTCCGCCCTGGCGTCGCTGCTGACCGCCGTGTTGATTTTTCTGCTCGCCCGGACGTTTTCCCGGGACCGGGCGTTTGCGTTTCTGAGCGCGGGAATCTTTCTGACCTTCGGACTCGTCTTCGGTGTCGGGACGTTTGCGGTTCTGGATATGCAGCTGACCGCCGCGCTGACCGGCGCGGTCGTTTTCGGTTTTCTCGCATGGCACAGCCGCAAAAAACTTTGGAAGGAGGTCGCGTTTCCGGTTTGCGCGGGCGTGTTCGCCGGCGTTGCATTCCTGATAAAGGGCGGACTCGGCGTTGTGATTCCCGCAATTGTTCTTGTGCCGTTCCTGATGTTCCGCCGCGAATGGAAACGCATCATCATCTATGGCGTGACCGCGCTTGGTGCCGCCGCTTTGGTTGCGCTCCCGTGGAGTCTTGCGATCCATGAGGCGGAGCCGGATTTCTGGCGTTACTTCCTGGAGGAGGAACACTGGAAACGCTTTACCTCGGCGACTTACGACCGCAAGCCTCAGCCGTTCTGGTATTTCATTCCCGTTCTGTTCGGCGGAATGCTTCCCGCGGGACTCCTCTGGTTTGCCGGTTGGACCGGCTGGAAGAAACGCTTCTCCGTTTCCGCTCCTCTGCTGGAGAAGACGCGGATTGCGCTGCGCTCGCTTCTGATCGAATCTCCGGCGCTTTCGTTCCTGTTTTGCTGGTTTGTGATTCCGTTCGTCTTTTTCTCCGCTTCGAGCTGTAAACTCGGGACGTACATTCTTCCGTGCTTTCCTCCGCTTGCGATGCTGACGGCGGACGGGGTCTGCGCCGCATTCCGCACGAACCGGGCTTCCGCGCAGAAATGGCTGAACGGCATGCTTCGCTGGTTCGGCGGAGCGGTCCTTGCGCTCTCCGCATTGGCTCTGAGCGGGCTTGTCATTATGAAGCTGACCGACTTTCTCATTTTCGGCGGGAGCTTCTGGCTGCAGGTCACGACGGCGCTTCTGCTCTTCGCATGGGGCTGTCTGGTGTGGCGCAGCGCAAAAGAGAAACACAATCTGCGGAAGATGGCTCTCTTCCTTTTCGGAATAACGCCAGCCGTGATAACGGCGCTTGCCTCGCTCACTCCCGAGCAGTTCGGGAGCAGGGCGACGGGGGACGCGATCCGGATGTGTCTGAAGGATATGCCGGTCAATGCGGATGATCTTGTGCTTGTCGACCGCAACACCGCGACTGCTGCGGGGTGGGTCCTGAAGAGCTCCGACCTGATTGTCATCGGCAAACCCGGCGAAATGCAGTACGGTTTCCTGAACTATCCGGAATACGCCTCCCGCTGGTATCAGGAAAAGGATCTGGAACAACTGGTCCGCACGACTCCTCCCGGAAAGCGCGTCTGGATCATGATTGAGCGCGGAGATCCGAAGCCGCTTCCCGCCGCGATTCCGGATGCGGAGATTCACCATGCCGATGGCGTGACAGCCGCCCGTTTCTGACAGTCGCGGCACAGGCGTTTTGCTTGCCCGGGGTCTGCTGATTCTTGCTCCATGCCGCTGCGCATGCACCTGTCGATAGCGTTCGGCGATCCGTTCTTTGTTGTCCCCGTTCGCGGAACTGCCGGAGAAATACTCGGGCAGAAAAATATTTCCGGGGCTTGAAAAAAATAGAAATCCCTCTATATTTAAAATGTAATTTTAAATTTGAGGGATTTTTATGTATATTCAACGGAATCTGAAGAACGCGTTTCTGGAGGCGA
>URNE01000510.1 GCA_900549045.1 uncultured bacterium
TGCCCTTCATGGTGTCCACGAGCAGCAGTTTCGATGAGGTGTTTTTGATCTGCGTCACCTTGACTGAAAAGTTTCTGCGGAGAATTCCTTCGTGTTTCGTTCCGTAATGAGAATCCGTATAATACCAGACGGCAGTGTCGCGTGTCGGGAAAACTCCGTTTACGGAGGGGCAAATCAAAGATTTTATGGTGAAATAAGGCTTGATTGCGAGATCGGGGCTTTTTCCCATCATTCTCTGCGGCCACGGGTTTGCCATTCCCTGCTCGTCGAGGGGCGGAAGCAAATCGTTGAAATCGTGAATGTAGTTGTTGAATCCCATTCCCAGTTGTTTGAGATTGTTGGTGCAGGTGATGGCTCTCGCCTTGTCGCGGGCCTTGCTCAGCGCGGGCAGAAGCATGCCGGCAAGGATGGCGATGATGGAAATTACCACGAGGAGCTCTACAAGCGTGAACATGCGGCGGGCGTTTGAAACATCGGTTCCGTTTTTCATGAGGGGCCTCTCTTTCTTTTTTTGTTTGTTTTCTGATTATTTAAAGCGTTCAGACGCAGCAGTCTCTGATGTCGCAACGGGTGGATTCAATGACCTGGCGGAAATCCCGGATCGTCGGCTGGAAGAATTGGGCGTCGGAATAGTATTCGTGGACGGCGAATGTGACCGCCACTCCGAGTGCGAGTCCGTGCATCCGGTGAAGACGTCCGAAGTTTCCGGAGGAGATGTGAATGAACGGGACTTTAAGGTTCTGATGAGCGAGAACCGTTCCTCGCAGGGTTTCCAGATACTCTTCCGGGGTATTTGCCCTTGTGACAATTTTGACGATGTCTGCTCCGCGTTCGGCAAAGCTCTGAAGCTGGGCCAGCACCTCTTCCGCCGTCATGAACCGGACCGGATGCGAGGAGATGAGAGCGAGCGCACCGCGCGCATGAATTTCACCGATCAGTTTTTTCTGTTTGGCGATTGCTTCCGGGTCGCGGGTGTTTTCATCGGGGGCGGGGGAGTAGAGATCGCCCATCACATCAATGACCGCGGCTCCGGCGTCGGCGGCCTGAAGCATCAAAGTCTGCCGCGGTTCGTCATCGCAGAGTTCCTTGAAGCAGTCGTTGCGGTAGAAGACCGCCATAGTTGGCAGCGGAGTCGCCTGAATGATGCGTTTGAGAGAATCGGTGTTTCGGAACTTCGGGTCCAGGTAGCGCAGTTCAAGCGCAACGCTGTCGGCTCCGTCCGCTTCGGCTGCGCGGTATTTGCAGATGACTTCATCCTCTGTCGCCGCGCCGAGGATTGCGGAGATGTGGGTGCGCCGCCCCTGATGGAAAAACGGTTTCGGCATAAATCCTCCTGTGTTTTATCAGATGTTTCGTGTTCCGCAGGCGCGTCCGCAGTCCATGAGATGCGAAGAACCTGTGATGGAACGGGCATTGTCCGAACAAAGAAAGCGGATGAATCCGGTCAGTTCGGCCGGCTCGGCCGCGCGTCCCTGAAGCGTTGTCATTCGCGCCATTTCCGGACGGGTCAGAACGGGTCCCGGAATAACGCAGACGCAGCGGATGTTGTACGGCGCGCCGATGATTGCGAGCGACTTGGTCAGCCCTTCCATTCCGGCTTTTGCCGCGCTGTATTCGACGGCCGGGGAGCCCGTTACGCCGGAGATGGAACCGATGTTGACGAGCACGCCGCCGTTGTGTTTCATCATGCAGGGGAAGACTGCGCGGTCGAAATAGAGAGCGCCGCGCAGATTGACGTCGATTCCGAAATCAAGCAGTTCCGGTTTCCGTTCCCAGAATGGCGAGGCGTCTTTGAGGACGCGTCCCGGAGCGCCTCCGGCGAAGTTGATCAGAATGTCGATGCCGCCGAACTCCTTTTCCGCGAGAGCGGCGGCCGCGCAGACGGAATTGAAGTCGAGGACATCCGCTCGGCACGGAACGACGCGTCCCGGAAGATTTGCGCATTCGGCGGCAAGCTCCCGGACCGCATCGCTGTTGACGTCGCAGGCCAGAACGTTTCCGCCGTCGGCCGCGAATTCCCGGGTGATCAGGTTTACCATTACAAGGGCGGCTCCGGCCACGATAATACTTTTTT
>URNE01000511.1 GCA_900549045.1 uncultured bacterium
GTAAGGAGAAGATCCCTATGCCTCTGTACCAGTATGCGGCGATGGACGCCACGGGAAAAGAGCGGAAAGGTCAGAAAGAGGCCGCGAACGAAGAAGCGGTAACCGCTTTTCTGAAAGATCAGGGTATGTTCCCGACCTCCATCAAGCAGGTCCGGAAGATTGAAAAGAAAAAGGCCGCCCCGCAGCCCGCAAAAAAAGCCGGAGCCAAGAAAAAAAGCGCGATGAACATCAACATCTCGCTTGGTCCCGCAGTCATTAAAACAAAACAGCTCACGATTTTCACCCGACAGCTTTCCATCCTGCTGAATGCGGGTCTGCCGCTCATCCGTTCTCTCCGGACTCTTGAAAAACAGTCGAAAGATCCGATCATCAAGAAGATTCTCGGGGAAGTCGCGAACGGAGTTGAAGCCGGTTCCACCTTTTCCGAATCGCTCGCCCAGCATCCGAAATCGTTCGACAAACTCTATCTCAACATGGTGCGCGCCGGCGAGGCCGCAGGTAAACTCGAACTGATTCTCGACCGACTCGCATCGTTCATGGAAAAAGCCGCGCGAATCGCGGGGAAGGTCAAATCGGCCATGGTGTACCCGACCATCGTTCTCAGTATTGCAGGCGCCATTACCGCCGGTCTGATGATCTTCATCGTTCCCAAGTTCGAAAAAATCTTCAATGAACTGCTCGAAGGCGCTCCGCTGCCCGGTCTGACGCAGATTGTTATGGCGATCAGCCGGTTCATGCAGGAGCAGATTCTCGTGCTCGTCGGCGGCATCGTCGGCATTGTCATTGTCTTCAAGCTCTTTGCGAAAACCAAGTTCGGACATTACTGGCTGGACTACATCAAGTACAATATGCCGCTGTTCGGGCCGATTGTATCCAAATCCTCGATTTCCAAATTCTCGCGAACGCTGGGAACGCTGATGGGGTCCGGCGTGCCGGTCCTGAACGCGCTCAGCATCGTGAAAGAGACCGCCGGAAATGAAATCGTCTGCGATGCGATTCAGGAAGTGCACGACGCCGTGAAGGAGGGTGAAACGATCGCCGGTCCGCTCAACACCACAAAAATCTTCCCCGACATGGTGATCAGTATGATCGAGGTCGGAGAAGAAACCGGTAAGCTGCCGGAAATGCTCGACAAGATCGCCGACACCTACGATGAAGAAGTCGACAACGCCGTCGGTGCGCTGACGTCCATGATCGAGCCGTTGATGATTGTGTTCCTCGCGGTGGTCGTCGGCGGCATTGTTATGGCGCTGTTCATGCCGCTGATCAGCATTATCGAAAAACTCGGCGGCTGATCGGGACCATGTCCATCATTCGTCTTTTCAACGCCGGAAACACCCACGTGCAGGTGGCGGAGCTTTCCGGCTCTTCGTTGCGTCTGCTTGACACGGTTGCGACTCCGGAGTTCCGGATTGCCGATTACGCCTCGGAAAACATGGTCGCCGCTTCGGTTGTTCCCGTTCTGGAACGGGAATTCCGCGATGCGGGCGCATTTATCGTGAATTCGCAGATGCCGGACTGTCCGGTTGACCTTTCGCGCATGAAACATCCGGAGACGCTCGGCGCGGATCGGCTGGCGAATGCGGCGGCGCTGATTTTTTCGGGCCCGCTGCCTGCGCTGTGCGTTGATTTCGGAACGGCGATCAATCTTGAATTCGTCGATTCCAATCGCCGGATGCGCGGCGGAGCGATTCTGCCCGGACGCCTGATTCTGCGCAAGTCTCTGCATGATTACACGGCGAAACTGCCGGAGACGGTGGTGACTTCCTGTGTTCCTTCGTTTCCCGGAAACAACACGGTCGATGCGATTGACCTCGGGACCGACTGCGCCGCGCTGGGTGCGGTCCGCGAGCTGCTTCGCCGGATGGAACTTGCGTATCCGGGCGTGCCGATCCGCCGTGTGGCCTGCGGCGGCGACGCCGGATTTTTCCTGCGGGAGATTCCCGGATTCGAACTTGCCGATGAACTCTTCACTCTGCGGGGAATTGCCGCGCTTTACCGAAGCGCGGGCGGATTGCCCTGAATGACTCGCCAGGAGAGATGCCCGATTGCTGAAAAGCGGAAGTCGTAAA
>URNE01000512.1 GCA_900549045.1 uncultured bacterium
CATGAACAGCAAGTTGCTTTTCGGCAGTTTTTCCGCTCTGTTGCTGACCGGCGGAATGATTTTCACAACCGGATGCGAATCCATTGACGACGATCCCATGCCGCCGGGAGCTTATGTTCCCCCCGCGACGGTTGACCCGATCGCGGTCAAAGGGGGCGAAAACGCACCGGCAGCTCCGGTCGGTGAGCCTGTTGTTCTTCCCGCGCCGGAACCGGCGGAACCCGTATTCATCGTTCAGCCGCCTGTCGCCAAACCCGCTCCCCAAAAGCCCCTTCCGCCGAAAAAAGCGCGCAAGCCTCAGCCGAAGAAACGCCAGGCTCCCGCAGAAACGAGTACGCACATCATCAAGAAAGGCGAATCCTTCTGGTCCATCGCCGCTCTTTACGGCATTGAAATGGATGATATCGCCGCAGCGAATCCGAAGCTGAATCCGAAAAAACTCCACGTCGGCGGCAAACTCATCATCCCCGGCGCGGCAGAACGGAAAGAGCGCGCTGCCAAAGCCCCGAAAAATGTGAAACGTTCGGAGAAGCGCGCGAAAAAGACCGTCGCAAAGCTCGAAAATGAAGAGGGCGTTTACATTGTCAGGAATGGAGATTCTCTCAGCAGAATCGCCGCCCGTCACCATGTAAAAGTCTCCGCTCTCGCCGCGGCAAACAACATCAACGTCGACCAGATGCTCCGCATCGGCCAGAAGCTTGTGATCCCGAAACCTGGAAAAGCCGTCAAACCGGCAAAGAAAACAACCGCCAAGCCGGTGAACACTGCTTCCAACAAGGCTCCGAAGAAGACTTCCGAGCCCGCCTCCGCCACTGAAACGGCGGTTCCGCCGACTCCGTCTTCCGACCTGTTCCCGCAGTCCGCGGCTCCCGAGACCCCTGCAGTTCCGGCAACTCCGGGCTCCGCCCCGGTTTCCCCGGCCGCAATTCCGGCTCTCCCGACGGAAAACTCCGCCGCAGTTCCGGCAACTCCGGTCGCCACTCCCGAAGCTCTGAGCGCAGTCGCCCAGGACACGACTCCGGTCGCCGCTCCGGCCACCGGCGGCTACACCACCAACGTCGATGAGGACACCACTCTCGAAGAGCTCGCAAGCCGCTATGGATACGGGGTCATGGAACTGAAAAAACTCAACCCCGAAATCCCGGCAGACGGCAAAGTCCGCGCCGGTTCCGTGGTCAAACTTCCCTGATCCGCAATTCAGAACATGCAATCGCGCCGGATTCTTCCGGCGCTTTTTTTTGAGAATCCTATGAACTTTTACAGCAATGCCGGAATCATCTTTGCCGCAGGCGGCTCTTCCACGCGCTTCGGCGGCGGGAACAAGCTGCTCTGCAATCTCAAAAACATCCCCGTCTTCCTGCACAGCATCCGCACTCTCGGTCCGCTGGTTCCCGCTTGCAACACGGCGCTCGCCGTCCATGCGGATTTCCTGAAGGAATTCCAGCGGCGGACCGCGCTGCACATGCCCGGTTTTCCCCTGCAAACGGTTCCGGGCGGAGCGACGCGGACCGAATCCGTGCTCCGTGCGCTGGAGGCTCTGCCGCAGGATCTCGAATTCGTCGCGGTCCATGACGCCGCCCGTCCGCTCGTAACCGCCGAGCTTTTCCGCCGCTGCCTTGAAGCCTGTGCGCGGCACGGCGCGGCGATAGCGGCGCACCGCATCAACGACACAGTCAAGATGGAAACTCCGGAAGGCGCGCTTGCGACGCCGCCGGTTGAGCGCGACCGTCTCTGGGGCATCGAAACTCCGCAGGTTTTCCGTTTTTCCGACCTGCTTTCCTCCCTGCGCCGCGCGCTTGCCGACGGGCGCAGTTTCACCGATGACGCCGCCGCCGTCGAATTCTACACCGGGCTCCGCGCCGTTCCGGTTGAAAACAAAGAAAACAATATAAAAATCACCCGCATCGCCGACCTCCGCATCGCGGAAGCGGTTATTTGATTCACTTTTTTCAAATCGGCATTTGACTTTCCCGCAGATTGCTGTATATTGATCCTTTCAAAGCACAGAGAGAGTTTTTGTTTTTTTGTCGGTTTGACTGGCGGGCCTGTCTGGAAGGATGATTCCGCTG
>URNE01000513.1 GCA_900549045.1 uncultured bacterium
CCCGGGTGGCATGCGTGAATTCGGCGGGTACATACATGTGCGCCTGATAGATGACGTCTTTCATCTTCAGCGGTTCGAGGAAACGGAACATTTCCGGCGAGGCAAGCAGGTTTGCTTCAATGATGACGGGCATATCCGGATCAACTTCCCTGATCGCTTTCGCCGCGCGATGCTGCAGTTCCAGATAATCGACCGCAAGCTCCGTCGTCTGCTGGGGCTCGTTGATGAGGTCATACGCCCAGATCGCTGGGTTGCCTTTGCAGTGCCGTGCAATCCGTTTCCAGGTTTCCACATAGAAATCCGCGAGTTCGGGATTGTGCTGCATTTCAAGTGTGGCGTCGCCGCGGCGTCCGCCGGGAGGCAGACCGTAGCAGAGGATCAGACGGATTCCGTACTTCTGGGCGACCGGGGAGATTTTGTCGAGGTTCTCCAGGCGTTTCGCGACGAGTTCGCGAAGTTTGTTCAGATCCTTGCCGTTGAAGACCCATGGATAGGCGCTGATCCAGTAGCGGACGGCGTTTGCGTTCCATTCATGGAGGGTTTTCAGGTCCTCTTCTGTCAGCGGATTCGGAGAGCTGTTCACGCCGCGGAGAACGGGGGCGTTGCGGACGCGGTCAGAGTATTCGCAGATATGGCTGGAAGCGTCTTCGCGGAACGGCTGGAAGACCCGGAAGGAGGACAGGTCGAATTCTGCCGTTCCGAAGTTGTTCTCGGTTCCGAGGAGAAGCACGGCTTTGGAGATGCCGGGGTCGAGTTTGGAAAAGAAGGAGATTTCGCGCGGGGCGTTCTCGTTTCTGCCGGAATACTTTTCCCAGTCAACCGTATCCCACGTGTCCCAGGAGTGGTGCCAGACGGAGTGTCCGGTTTCCGGGTGTTTGTACGAAACGGCGAAGCGGATGCCGCGGCGGGAGCGGTCCTTTTTATCCTGTTTCCAGCCGTTGCTGCGGAGACGGATGACGAATGTCACATATTTTCCCGCATGAGCGGAAAGGTCGATTGGAATTTCCGCGTAGTGGCGTCCCCCGCTTTCGTTTTCTTTGATATCCAGCCGAATGTAATCACGTCCCTCGATTCGGTGATGCGAAACTCCCGGGTCCGTTTTCCATGTTTTTTCCGGTGCGATTTCCGGTGCGAGAGCGGCTGCAAATCCGGAGACGGCGGAGAGCAGGGCTGCCAGAACAAATGTTTTTTTCATGATCAAAGACCTCCGTTTTTTCCGTTGTCGCCGCCACTCCAGAAGTATTGTTCCGCGGAAGTTCCCTGCGAACGGGGAATGGCGGAATGTGCCTTGCCTTCCACATGGCCGTCAAAATAGAGCACGTTGATGCCCCGGCGAGAGTTGTGACGGCGGACTTCCAGTTCCGTGGCGAAAAGTCCGTCAAAATCCGCAACGGTGGTTCCCGTCAGAACGGGCAGGGGAAAACTGGCTGCGTATTTCACCATGTCCATGACGGTTCCGCGTGCGGACGGACGCGCAATGCGTTTTGCGGAAACGCCGACCATGGCGGAGTTGAGCCCGTAATCATTCCGGAGGGTCTGCGGCGCGGAGGCGTCTGAGGAGGGACAGTCGAAGGGGGCGCGCGGTTTCATGGGGATCGCCCAGGTCGTCGCGGGGAAAATCATATTGTCCGCCGGGGTCAGATTCGGGAACAGCGTCGAGAATATGATATCGTCCCACTTGCCCTGATTCGGTGCGAGATTGCCGGTGCTTTTCGGCATGCATTCATTGTTGTTGTCCAGGTAAAGGCGAAGTCCGGTTCCAATCTGTTTCAGGTTCGAGGCACAACTTATGTCGCGTCCTTTTGCCCGTGCCGCGTTCAGGGCGGGAAGAAGCATTGCGGCAAGAATCGCAATGATTGCAATTACCACCAAGAGCTCTATGAGGGTGAACTTGTTTTGTTTTTGTTTTCGTCGTTTCATTCTCTCTTTCCTCCTGAGTTTGTTTTGGTTTTATATTGCGCGCTTCCCGCCTGAAAGAGACAGGGAAGAGTGATTTCAACGGTTTCGGGAAACTTTTCCGCGGAGATCCAGCGGAAGAGCTGATCCGCTATGAGTGCGGTCT
>URNE01000514.1 GCA_900549045.1 uncultured bacterium
GATCTTACGGAGTGAAAAAATTTCCCGGGGCTGGAAAGATCAGGAGGAACTGATGGAAACGGTCTACAGCCTGGCGGATCAGATGATGCTTGGAACAGACCGGGCAGGCGGGATCGGTGTTGCCTGCATCGGGCCGCTGGACAGCATTGAGGGCGTGATCGAATCGCCACCTTATTTTAACGGGATCCACGATGTTCCGCTGGCAAAACTTCTGAAAGAAAATTTCAAACAAAACGAAAAGAACTAAGGACAATACATGAAAAATCTCGTCAAAGCCGCCGCACTTGCGGTACTCTTCGGAACAGCTGCCTTCTGCGGGGCGGCGGAAACAATCACACAGAAGCCGGATCTGAACAAAATCGAACAGAAAATCAAAAGCGATCTGCAGCAGTCCATTCAGAAAAACGGTCCGAAGCATAAGGAAACAAACGACCTCCGTTTCTCTCTCGCAATCTTTTACGCGCAGATCGAACGGTTCGGCGAAGCGGAAAAGTATTTCCGCGAAACCTTCGATATCATGAAGTCGCTTATCGACAGAAAATCACAGGAAAACGCGCCCGAACTGGCGGTCACCGCTGGAAGCGCCCTGTTTCAGGTTTATCAGCTCACCGGACAGCTCGACAAAGCCGCCACGCTCGCGGAAGAACTCCTGGTGTGCTGCAAAAAGACCGCCGAGCCGTTCTCTCAGGAGAATCTGAAGTTTTACGGACAATATGTCTCACTGTTCAAAAACTCCGGGAAAACGATGTCCGAAAACACAATGAATCTGTTGAATTCGCTCAAAGCCGCTGCGGAAAACGGCTCGGCTCCGGCGCAATTCTACGTTGCGCTCTGGTACTCCGCAGGCGGAATCTACGCCCCCGCCCCCGATGAAATCAAAAGCATTGAGTATCTCAAAAAATCCGCGGATGCCGGCTATCCGACCGCACAATGGTTCGTCGGCGCCGCTCTTGTGAACGGTCAGGCAGGATTCACGCGCGATGAAAAAGCCGGGCTCGAGCTCATCAAAAAAGCCGCCGTGCAGGGCGAGAAAAACGCCATCGGGTGGTTGCAGGAAAACATATTCCAAACGGAAAATAAGGATTGAAACATGCTGAATTTCAAAGAAAGACATCTTGCAGCAAGCTGTGCAGTCGTTCTCTTTGCCGCCGCATTCGCACCGGTCGGCAGCATTGCGGATGAGGCCGCGGTCAAAGCCCGCATCGAAAGAGCCAAGATCGAGCTTGCGAAAATCAAACAAGGCAAAAAACTTTCGATTCTGGATGCGACCAAACCGGAAGTCGTGCTGCCGCCGCTTCTGATCCTCGTGGATGAAGAGCTGAAGGAGTTCGGGATTGACAAGGAGGCGCTTGCCGCCGACATCAAAGCAAATCCGGCGAAGTACCGCAACGCCGCTCCCGAACACTGGCGCAAACGCTTCCTTCTTCTTGCCCCGGAACAGGAAAAGCTTCTCGGCGACGAGTTCGACAGAGAACTCCAAGCAAAAGGGCGCGTTTACAAAGATAAAAAGCAGATGCGGCGGCTCAATACGATTATTGACCGCATCGTCGCAAAGATTCCCGGACAGAACCGCAAAAATTTCAAACTTCATCTTTACCGCGACGACTCCATCAATGCTTTCTGCCTCCCGAACGGCTCCATCTATGTCAACTCCGGACTTCTGGAGCAGATCAAATCCGATGACGTTCTGGCGTTTATTCTCGGACACGAAATCGCACACTACGTCGCCCGTCACGGCAACGAAAGCTCCACAAAATGCATCATGACCATGGCAGGGAACACGGTTGCCGCCAACGAAGTTTACAAATACTGGTCGCAAGGCAAAGTCAAGCGCGGCGCGCTCCTTGCCATCGGCTATTTCGGCGCAAGCAAGCTGGCGTTTATGCTTCCGTTCTCCCGCACAATGGAAAAGGAAGCCGATACGCTCGGCATCCGTTACATGGCGCGTGCCGGCTACGATCCCGCCGGAGCCATTGAGCTTTTCCGCATGCTCGGCGACGGCTCAAATTCCGTCTGGGGCAGTTTTCTCTCCACCCATCGGACCGGCAAGCAGCGTA
>URNE01000515.1 GCA_900549045.1 uncultured bacterium
TATAAGAGCCCGCAGCACCTGAAATCAAATACGGTTTGATGAACGCACTGTGTCCATCGGCAAACAAAGTATTGACCCCGTTGTTTCCGCCATGTCTCCACGTGTTCTGCCTCGGAGTCAGAATATCATCGCTCGGATTCCCGCGGTGAATGTGTTTCCGCATACGGGCGCCGTGGTAATCAAACTCCTGAGCTTTTTTCGCAATATCAAAAACAACCGCCAGGCGGCTCGCATTGCGGACTTTTGAAATATTCAGAGTTTCCGATCCGTTGGTCGCCCCCATTGCGGCGCCGAGCTCCTGCTGCCTGGCATTGGAATTGTTGAGCGTATCATAATCTCCGCCTGCAACCCAGACATTGATTCCGTAATGAAGCTGATATTTCGACCAGATCGCCTCTTCCTTCTGTGCCGGACACGCAAATGCGCCGAGCGGACGGTTCTTCGGATACCACGGGTAGGTATCGTTGCTGTCCGCTTTGAACAAGCCGGCACTCCAGGCAAGAGTTCCCGCCCAGTCAGCCTTGTCGTTTGCCTCCCATGCAATACCGTTGTTCACGGAACGCCTGGCAAACGGGTAAAAACCTGCCGTATCAACATACATCTGCATATAACTTCCAATCTGCTTCTGATTGGAAAGACAGCTGATGTCCATCGCTTTTGCCCGCGCTGCATTCAATGCAGGCAACAACATTCCGGCAAGAATTGCAATAATCGCAATTACCACGAGAAGCTCTATGAGCGTGAACTTGTTCACACCACGTCTCCGGCTGTGCGGCCGGCGGCCGCATCCTCTTTTTTCTGTTTTCTTTTGCATTACGCTCTCCTTTTTTTTAATTTGAGTTTTTATCGTTTCGTTTAGCAAGAGTCCGCCCGTCATAGACGACAGGTTCCAGCAACACGGAAGGAATCCGGGCGGTCCGGCCGTCGGCATGGGCGAGAATCCCCGAACAGATATGCTCCGCGATCTCCGCCGTTGCATTGGATATGGAATTGACGCAAGTCGTCGCCGACCTGGCGTAATTGTTCGCATTCAGGGTAATCAGCCCCATGTCACCGGGAATCGTGCGTCCCTGACCGTCCAGGACTTCAAGGACAAGCGGGAGCTGGTCGTCCGTCGAAAGAAACATCGAATCGTATTTCCGCTCATTTGCAAGCTCCGCAGTTTTCCAGATATAGCTTTGCAGAATCCCTTTTCCGCCGTCGTAAAAGACTTCGCGGACATCCGTTCCGCAATCGAACTTCATTCCGTATTCGCGGCATTTCCGCGCAAATCCGGCGATCCGTTTCTGATACGGCACGTAACAATGATCCGTAAAGTTCGGGGTCAGCAGCACGGGCGAACGGAATCCATGACGGAACAGCTCCTCCGCCGCCAGCTCGCCGACTCGCTCGTTGTCCACGGCAATGATGGAGGAATTCTCATCTCCGGGAAGGTCGTCGGGATAAATGATCTGCCGTCCATCACTCTCCCAGCGCGCAATCAGCTCTTCCAGATTTCCGCGGCTGGTGACGATGATATACTGTTCCTTCCGTTCCGCAAGCTTCCGCAGATCCTCTTCAATCTCTTCCGGCCAGAACCGGAGCAGAAAGAGTTCGGCGGTCAGCGGATATGCTCGGACCTGTTCCGAGAGCGCCGCCCAGAGACGCGCCCACGCAGGATTCGCAATCGCATCACGTCCCACCGCAATGTAGAGAACCGGTATTTTGTTTGCGGAAGGATTG
This sequence comes from uncultured bacterium, assembly GCA_900549045.1. Taxonomy (GTDB): domain Bacteria; phylum Verrucomicrobiota; class Lentisphaeria; order Victivallales; family UBA1829; genus UBA1829. The sequence continues at coordinate 1,723 of URNE01000515.1, forward strand.
ATGACGCGTCCATTCGCCCCCTGAGTCAGGAGCCCGGAGCGTTCCATCTCCTTGAGGATTTCGCGGATAACGCTTCGGGAGCCGCCGGTCCGGACCGCGAGTTCGCTTTCAGACGGAAACGCCGTCTGTTCCATCGCAAGCTGACTGCGCAGAAGACCGCGGATCTTCTCCTCCGTCACTTCTCTCGGCTGATTGCTGCGTGTTGCTCCCATCTTTACCTCCTGAAAATCCAAAACACACCACTTGGTTTGTTTTAATTATACAACAAAGTTGCGAATTTGTCAAGCCCCGTTTATTCAGAAAAGCGGAAAAAAAAAGTTTTCGGG
>URNE01000516.1 GCA_900549045.1 uncultured bacterium
ACCGGAGTTCATATCCGCCTCCGTCAGAAAACGCACGATTTCAAATACGGCGCAAATCTTTTCATGCTGGATCAGTTCAGCTCTCCGGAACAGAACAACGCCTACCGGGAAATGTTTACCGCCCTCTTTAACATTGCGACACTCCCGTTCTACTGGTCCGATCTCGAACCGGAACAGGGACGGCCGCGTTTTGCCAAAGACAGTCCGAACATCTACCGCCGTCCCGCAATTGACCTGTGTCTGGAATACTGCGAAGCGAATGGTATCGAGCCGAAAGCGCACTGTCTGAATTACGCAAGTTTCACACCTTCCTGGGCACGCGGCACGATCGAATGGGAAAAACAATGTCTGCGAAAACGCTTTGAGGAACTCGCCGCCCGTTACGCCGACCGCATGCCAATGTGGGAAGTCACAAATGAAACCTTCTGGGTATCCTGGTTCTACCCAACAAACTTTTACCACCAGCCGGATTTTATAGAATGGAGTTTTAAGGAAGCGGAGCGCTGTTTTCCCGCGAACCGTCTGGTCATCAACGAAGCGAACTGCCGCATCTGGGATGACAACTTCTTCTTTCGAACCCGAAGTCCGTACTTCATGCAAATCGAAAACGCGCTTCTCAAAGGCTGCCGCATCGACGAAATCGGCATGCAGTTCCACATGTTTGCAAAACGGGAAGATGAACTCCGTGAAAACCGTTCCTGTTACGACCCGGAGCGCATCTATGATGTACTGGACACCTATGCGTATCTGGGCAAACCGATCCACATTTCCGAACTGACCATTCCCGCCTATTCCGGTTCCCCGGAAGATGAAGAAATTCAGGCGCAGATCATCCGGGCTCTCTACTCCATCTGGTTCAGTCATTCTGCAATGAGCGGCATTCTGTACTGGAACCTTATCGACGGTTTTGCCGCTTTTGCGAAACAGGGCGACATGACGGCCGGAGAAAATTATTATTACGGCGGTCTTCTCCGTCACGATTTCACCCCGAAACCATCCTGCCGAGTCATTCGCGACCTCTTCCAAAAGGAATGGCATACAGAAACGGAATTGGACTCCGGCGCAGATTCAAAAGCGTATTTCCGCGGATTCTATGGAAAATACGATGCGGAAATAACAGTGAACGGCAAAACCGTCTCCAGGGAATTTCATTTCAGCAAAGACTCCAACCGCGACCTTGAAGTCTGGCTGTAAAAACGGGGGAATGCGGCGTGCGCAACACCGTTGATTCCCCTCATTCCGGTTTATTTTTTGATTTGCTTTTTCTCCAGATTGCAATGCTCCAGCCAATGCTTTTGACAACAATAGGTCACATGTTTCGCCGCTTCCGGATTTTTCACCCCCTCCTGCAGACCGTCCGAAACCTTGTAGGCGAAAATGATCGCAGCGGTCGTAAGCCCGCCCGTCATGATGTTCTTACAGTTCAGCGCGCGCAGAAAAACAGAAGTCTCTTTCGATTTCATGACCGTTTCGGCAAACAGCTTTTTTGTTGCCGGAGAATCCGCTTTCGCCATGTATCCGAGCAGCCGGAGCACCTCCTCCGGCGAATGCTGAGCAATATAATGCACGCCGGAAACCCTTTTGAACCTGATTTTCGCGGAAACCTGCCGCCAGGCCTCCCTGATGGCGGAAGCCGCAGGCAAAGACGGCGCATTCTGCGCGGAACCAGCGGACTCCGTTCTTCACGCAGTCAACCGGCACTGCTACTCCGAAGAGCGCGGACTCTATGCCGACACTCCGGAAAAATGCTGGTTCAGTCAGCACAGCAACATCTGGGCGGTTCTTGCCGGAGCGGCGGATCACGAACGCTCGAATCGCATTCTCGATGCCGTGCTGATCGACAAAACCCTTTCGCCATGCACTCTCTATTTCTCGTTCTATCTGCTTGAGGTCCTGTGCGAAAATGGACGATTCGAAGCGTTCCTGGATCAACTGATCGGCTCTTCTTTCCAGCTCGGCCCCAATCATCTCAAACGGGCATCCATACTTTATCTGGACCTTCACGCCGCGCTTGTTCCGAACTGGAAAAACCGCTTTTCCGAAAATT
>URNE01000517.1 GCA_900549045.1 uncultured bacterium
CGTCCTGCCGGATGAAGATCCGGCAGGACGGGACGGTTTATTTTTTGATTAAGCGGAACGGCGCTCCGGAGAAGGGGGCGAGTTCGGGAAGCTCTTTTTCCAGTTTCCAGCCGTCCGCGATTTCGAATTCCGGCCGGACCGGAACTGCGCTGTTGTTGACCGCAACGCAGAGACAGCGTTCCGGCGCCGCGGCGTCCGGATGTTCGGTCAACGTGACGAGCGGATTTCCCGTGCGGACAAGGCGTTTTGCAATCACATGCTGTGCAAAAGCGCGGTAGAAGCGGCGCCATTCCGGTTCCGACGTCTTGTGGAATGCGCCGGGACGGCCCGCAAGGTCCAGCTCCAGCGGAAGCGTCAGCAGGCACACCGTGCCTTTGCCGTACTTTGCCCGGATGAAGACCGGATTCCCGTCCTCTTCCGCCGCAAGGACTTCCGCATGGGTTTTGCGGAGGTTCAGACGGAACGGGGAGGGAAGGATGAATGTTTCGTTTCCGAATTTCACGCGGGCGGGAGCGGTCCGCGCTTCACGGCTTTCCACTTCCACTCCGAAAATGGATTCAAACGGGGAAAGTGCGCCGTCGTCCAGAGAAATGTAGAGCGTTGCGCCTTCTTTGACGCGTTCGAGCAGGGCCTGGTATTCTTCGCGGAAAATTCCGCACGCTCCGCGCAGTCCCGGAACGATGTAGAGGTCCGATTTTTCAAACGTTTCATTGACGTACTGGAAGCGGACGTCGAAACCGTTCTGTTTTGCGAGGAGAAACGCGCTCCATCCGTTGGACATCGTCTGGTCGAAGTTCTGTTCGCGGGTCAGCACGCAGACTGCGTCGCGGCGGAACGGCGGAAGTTTCGCGGAAGGAAGGGCGTCGAGAAACGCACGGAAATCGCGGAAGGTTTTTGCAATCGGCTTTTCTTCGAATTCGGGAGTGAAGAATCCGAGTTCGCGTTCCCATGCGCTCCAGGAGTAGGGCGGGAAGGCGAGGTTTGACTGGTCGAATCCGCACCACCAGAGGAAATACTCCGAATTGTGCGCCCATGCGTTGAACATGGCGTTGCGGAGGAATTCGGCTTTCTCTTTTTCCGCGCAGTAGGAAGGCGCGAAGGTTCCGATCTCTTCGACTGCGCCGGGCTTGCCGGTGAGGTCGGAGTAGTAGAGCGTTTCGAAGGTCGCCTGGAATGCCGCGCGGATGGAGTTGTGGGGATCGACGCGCGCCGCAAGCTTGGAGGGCGAATGCGGATACGGATGCGAGGTCATGAGGTCGCAGAGTTCGCCCTGTGTCTGGATGGACCAGCAGTGTTCGGCCCCCGGGAGGTCTTCCCCGGGCATGATTCCGTGCATTCCGGAAGCGACGGGACGGGTGGAGTCTTCCACGCGGATTGCGGAGGCGATGGCGTTTGTCCAGTCCCATGCTTCCGCCGGGTCGTTGACGGAGCCCATGCAGTTGCATTCGTTGCCGAGCTCCCAGTAACGGATCGCCTTGCAGTCCTTGAGTTCGCGGACGAAGCGGCGGACGAATTTCACCTGCCATTTGATGGAAAGCGGGCTGTTCAGCGGGTTCAGCTTTTCGAGCGCGGGGGGGACGAACAGACAGCCGCTCATCCAGCCGGTCACGAGCCCGACGACGAGCTCGAGTCCGTTCTCTTCCGCGATCTCCGCGAGACGGCGGAAACGGCGGAGCATGACGGGATCGACGCCGTCGTCGCTTCCGGTCATTTTCTGTCCTTTCATGCTGAATCCGCGCACAATGCCGCGCCATCCGGGGACGGCTTCAATCGGCTGGAAGTCGCGCCAGTTGGGGAAGACGCGGATCAGGCGGCAGCCGATTGCGGCAAGCTTGAGGAAATCCGATTCCACAACTTTTTCATCCCAAAGTTCCCACATCCGCGTTCCGGCGTGGGATGCCCAGTAATTGCATCCGATCTGCATTTCAGAAATCCTTTCGTGTAAGTTTTTTCCTCTATAATTATACTCGGTTTCCGCGAAATAGTCAATAGCCGAACTCCTCTTTGCAACTTAAAAAACACTTAAAAAACGGCGTCCG
>URNE01000518.1 GCA_900549045.1 uncultured bacterium
ACTAAACTGTAAAGGTAGACTTGCTGAAGTCTGTCCGGACAGTCTGCATTTTTTATGATGAAATGCGGGAACATTTTTACCGGGGGACTGTCTTATGCCCATAGCAGCAGATAAAGAAATTGAAATGGTACGCGAGACCGCGGAGCTGATTCAGAGCTTCAAGGCCGGTGACAAGACGGCGTTTGACCGTCTGGTTACCCTGTATGCGTCGAAACTTTACCGGACGGCATACGGGCTTCTGAACTCGAAGCAGGATGCGGAGGAAGTTGTCCAGGACGCGTTTGTCCGGGCCTTTCGTGCGCTGGACGGTTTTCGCGGAGATTCCAGTTTTGAAACCTGGATGCAGCGGATTGTGATCAATCTTTCCCGCAACAAGTTCCATTGGAACCGCCGTCGCGGCGAAGGGCTGATGACAAGTATTTCGGAAACGGTCGATGAGACCGGAGAAGAGCGGATTGTCGCGCTGCCCGACGAGCGGGAGAGACCGGATACGAAGCTGGAGAACGAGGAGCTGGAAAAGAATGTGCTCCGCGGTTTGCAGGCTTTGCCGGAGTCGCTCCGGGAAACGATGATCCTGCGGCATGTGAACGATATGCCGTATGAAAAAATAGCGGAGCGGCTGGAATGCAAAATCGGAACGGTGAAATCGCGTCTGGCGCGGGGCAGGGAACTGCTGAAATCCTATCTTGTTTCGCTCGATCATTCCGTGCGGCCCTGATTCCGGAATGCCGTGTTTGCGGTGTGAATGAATCCCATTCTTTTTTAAGGAGCTGAATTTATGGAATCCCCCTTGCCGGAAAACATGAAATGCCCGGATCCGGAAACGCTTTCCGCCGTTTACGACGGCGAATGCACGGAACAGAAAATTCTTGCTCATGTGCGGCAATGTCCGCTCTGTTGCAGACATCTTGAAGAACTGGAGGAGCTTACGCGGATTCTGCGCAATGCGCTGAAACGGGAAACTCCGCCGGATATCGCCGAACGCATCCTTGCGGGGGTTCAGGCGAAAAACAAGGATTTTCACCGCCGTTTCAATTTTTATTCGCGTCCGATGGTGTTTGCGCGGGTTGCGGCGCTTGCCGCAATTCTCGGCGTCGTCGGCGTCCTGATCTGGAACGAGATGGCGGAATCCGAAGAGCCTGTCGCATTGCCGCATCGGGTTGCCGCGGCCGCATCCACGGCGTCCGAGTTGAGCGAGCCGGCCGGTGTTCCGGGGTATCGCAAGCTCGGCGCGATTGATGTTTCCGAGCTTGCCGATGCAAGCTTCTCCAATATGCCGGCTTCCGCTCCGCACTCTGTCCCAGGCAAGGATTCGACGCAGCTTCCTGTCGCAATCCCGGATAACGTGGATCAGGTCTGGAGTGTTCCGGCCCGCTCCGCTTTTCGTGCGGAGAACCTGCAGAAACTGATTCGCTCGCTCGGCATTCCGGACGGCGATGTGGAGTTCGAGACGAGCGGAAAGCGGTTTTCCGTGCGCTTCCACGGAACCAAGATGCAGTCGGTCCGTTTTGTGCGGAACTGCAAGGCTCTCGGCTGTTCACTGCTTTCGCCCGTTCAGCCGCAGCCGGAGCAGAACCGTTTTGCCGGTCATGCGGATTCCGTGATCCGCTACAGTGCGACGTTCATCCGGCGCTGAACCGTTTTTTCTCAGTCCGCGACCCCCTCCGGAGATATTCGGAAGGGGTTTTTCTTTTTTTTGACGCCGGGGAACAATATTTTCCGGAATCGGGCGTTAAAGAGAGTATAATAAAGTCAAGGAGATGATGTATGAAAATTTTGAAACAAAAAACCACCGTTGTGATTCTTGCCGCCGTTGCGGGAGGAATCCTGTATTTTTTCAATTCTGAAGATGGTGCGCCAGGAAAGGTGAACTATTCGACTCAGCCGCTCGGCCGCGCCGATCTGGTGAAATCAATCAGCGCAACCGGAACAGTTGAGCCGGAAGAACTTGTGAATGTCGGTGCGCAGGTCAGCGGCAAAATCACGGTGTTCGAGAAGGATGCGGACGGGAAGGCTGTTTATTACGGTTCCGC
>URNE01000519.1 GCA_900549045.1 uncultured bacterium
CATAAGCTGCGCCTCTCCCTCCGCCCGGGCCTCCTCCGGCGAACGCTCCGTTTCCCCGGCGGCATAGCGCACGGTGCCTGCAGATGCCGGGAACACGAATCATGACATACTGATCGGTAACGTTCAGATAACGGAAAAATCCAAGCGCGTTCTTCAGAATATTCATCCGGACGGGAGTCAGAGCCTCACTCAGAGCGTTCTCGCTTGAAGCGGCACATCGCAGACGGGGGTCATCAATTCCGGACAGTCTGTAGACGGGCTGTCCGGCAAAAAAAGCGCGCAGAACAGGTTCATCATCCAGCAGAATCCGCAATCCGGCTTTCTCCGGCGCACGAAAGAGCACCGAGGCGACCGTGCAGCAGGAACCGTCCTCTTCCTGGATATGCACATCCGTCAGACGGCCGTTGACATTTCCGCGCAGGCAGGGAAATCCTTTTCCGTTCTGCGGACGGATATACTCAAGATCGGTATTCGCGGCGCACGCCATCCACACTTCCGCATCGACACGCCTGGTGGAAAACATTCCGGCAAGCGTGTTCCGCTCCGGAGAACTGTCGGCGGACGTCTGTCTCCGCACCGCAAGCATTCTTCCCAGCAAACGGAAAAAGGAGAGCAAAACAATCATGATTATCAGGATTGTCAGAAAACCCATTCTCTTTCCTCCGGGAGAACGGACTTACTTTCCGGCGGACAGGAAGGTGAGTCCGGGAAGCTGAATATCCATGCCCTGCCAATGATTCAGGAACTGAACCGCTGCAAGCAGAACCCAGACGATCAGGCAGATCAGCGCGACAAAGGAGGTCACGGTGAACAGCCAGTGCGCTTTCGGCGCGGGAGTTCCGGCGACATTGTAATCCGGAAGTTTGAACTCACTCTTTCCGCTCGCATCCTCCGCAATCTCCTCGGAGGAATCCTCCAGCGGCGCGGACTCTTCCGCAACCGGCTCCTCATCGGCGGGAAGTACGGAGGCCGGTTCTTCTTCGACAGCAGACTCTTCCGCGGCGGGCGCGGGAACAAGTTCATCGACCTTGTCGACTTCGGGCGCTTCGGCGGGAGCGGCGGGGACGACCGGAGATTTCAGTTTGACCGTGCTGGCGCCCGGCATTGCGACTCCGCCGATCTTGACGGTCTGAGCGGATTCGGCCGCATCTTCCTCCGCGGGCTGCGGCGGAACAAGCTTGATTGTGGCTGCTCCGGGTGTCGGCTTTGCGCCGAGATGGATGCTGGTTGTCGCTGTGCCGATCTTGATGCCCGTCGTCGAAGTGGAAGCGCCTGCGCCATGTCCGATCTTCTGAGCGGGCTTTGCGCCGAGATGAATGCTTGTGGTTGCCGTGCCGACTTTGATGCCCGTCGTTGCCGTGCCGACTTTGGGAGAGGCGACCGCGCTCTTCAGGGAAGGGGCCGCATCCGCAACCGGCGGCTGCGCGCCGAGCGGCGACGCAACGGAAGAACGTGCTCCAACGGTGAGCGGAACGGATTTGGTCGAAATCGGGGTCGACTGCGTGGACATTGTTTTCGGAGCCGGACGGTTCAGACGGACCGTTGCGGTCAGATCGCCGTCATCAACAGCCGTTTTCGGGACGCTGGAAATGCCGGAAAGGGGAATGCCCTTTGTTGCGGTCTCCTCCTTTTTCGGAGAAAGCGCCTGGGTTGTTCCGCCGAGCTTCAGCTTTTTGCCGAACGGGGAATCCACCGGTTTTGCGGCAAGCGGCTTCAGTTTTTTGAGCGGGATCGCCTGTGTTTTTTCGAGATCTTCCGCGGGCGTCTGCGGTTTCTGTGCGGCGCGGCCGACTTTAACCGTGCTGGTTCCGACGCCCTCGTTTTCGGGAGTTGTCCCGACCGGGGTCAGCTTGATTGTCTTATGTCCGGATCCTTCCGGCTTGATCTCTGCCATGATTCACCTCAAAAAGTTAGTCCGAATGTTCTTTTTCATACTTTCAGGACTGAATATAGCATAACCTTTTCCGTTCTGCAAATCAAAAAAAAGCCTTTTACGCATTTTTCTGTATTTTTCTTGATAAAAACTCTT
>URNE01000520.1 GCA_900549045.1 uncultured bacterium
CCTCGGAAGCCGTCGCCGATGCGGGCGGACTCGTCCGGGTCTCCGTCAAAGCGGGAAAAAAGGTCGGGGATCAATATCTGAAGGTCATTCCGGCCGATGCGCCGGATAAAGAACTTCTGGTCCGCTTCATCTCCGGAATCCGAATCACCGGAGGGAACCAGGAGATTCGCGCCGGTTCTCAATCCGCCGAACCGCTCGCGGTGGAAGTCGTTGACGCAGACGGACGTCCCAGCGCGGGTGTGCCGGTCTTTTTCCGCATTGCGGACACGCCGTCCGGAGGAGCCGACGCAACCCTTACCGAGGCTTCCGTGGTCACCGATGCCGCCGGACGCGCCTCGACAACCGTTCTCATGGGAAAAGCAACCGGAAAATACGACGTCAATATCGAAGTCGCCGGAAGCCGCATGACCCGCGGGATCGTGGTACGCGAACTCGGGATCAATTTCGTCGCCATGCTGATGAATGTTTTCGGCGGGCTTGCCGTGTTCGTTTTCGGCATGAAGCTGATGAGCGACGGACTGAACAAGGCCGCCGGCGAAAAGATGCGCACGATTCTGCATCTTTTCTCTAGCAACCGTTATGTGGCTGTGCTCGCGGGAGCCGTGGTAACGGCAGTCATTCAGTCCTCCAGCGCAAGCACGGTCATGGTGATCGGTTTTGTGAATGCGGGACTCCTGACGCTTGTGCAGTCGATCGGCATCATCTTCGGAGCAAACATAGGAACGACCATTACGGCGCAGATCATTGCGTTCGACGTGACGAGCATCACCATGCCCGCAATCATCATCGGACTGCTGATGCTCTTCATTTCGTGGAAATACCTGCGCGGCTGGGGCGAGACCGTGCTGGGGTTCGGACTTCTTTTCTTCGGCATGACGCTGATGAGTTCCGAACTCAAATCCATAGCCGAGTTCCCGACGTTCATCCGCTTCTTCAGCTCTTTCGACTGCGCTCCGGTCAATGCCTGGATGCCGTTCGGAGCTTTGCTTGGAGCGATCGGAATCGGACTCGCCGTCACCATGATCGTGCAGAGCAGTTCCGCCGCGACGGGAATCATTCTCGCCCTCGGAGCAAGCGGCCTGATCAATCTCTACACGGCAGTTGCGCTCGTGCTCGGCTCCAACATCGGCACGACCGTCACTGCTCAGCTGGCGGCGATTCCCACAAACCGTATCGCGAAACAGGCGGCGCTCGCGCATACCATGTTCAACTGCATCGGAGTGCTGCTGATCGGAGCGACCTTCTACATCCGCTGGGGCGATTCCGGCGTTCCGGTTTTCTTCCATCTGATCAACTCCATTACAAGCGGTGACGCCTTTGCCGCAATTCCGCAGAACGTTCCGCGGCATATCGCAAACGCGCACACGATCTTCAACGTCGTCACGACGCTGGTGCTCCTGCCGTTTACGGGCTGGCTTGCACGTTTCTGCGAATGGGTGATTCCGGTGAAGAAAGATTCTCTGAAATTTCAGCATCTGGAACCGCATCTGCTGGACAATCCGTCGATTGCGCTGGAACAGGCGGCGATCTGCTACGGCGGAATGGTCCGCGAATCCTGGAGCATGATTTCGCAGGCGGTGGAAAACCACTTCATCAAATGTGAAATCAGCGAAGAGGAAACCGCGGAGTTTGAGAAGCGCGAAAAGAACATCGACAATCTCCAGTTTGAAATCACGAATTACCTGATTCAGATTACGCGCCGCGGACTTTCGCAGAAACAGGCGGAATACATCCCCGTTCTCATGCACTGCACCAACGATGCGGAACGCATTGCGGACCACACGGAAAATATCCTCAGCCTGACAAAGCGTCTTCAGGATGCCGATGCCAGACTTTCCGAAGCGGCGCTCTCCGACCTGGATGTGATGTATTCGCTTCTCAAGCGCCAGGCGGATGATGTTTTAGGCGCGCTGAAGTCGCACGATGCGGAACTTTCCAGCCGGGGAAAGATTGCGGAAAAGGAAATTCTGCGTCTTGCGGAAGAACTCGAGAACAAACATATTGAGCGATTGCGTGAAGGG